>NZ_JBEYBS010000008.1:0-251878 GCF_040632375.1 Streptomyces sp. NPDC019396
CCGCCGCGACATCCCCGCGAGTCCGGCCCGCCACCAACGCGGCCACCGCCCGCAGCCGAAGGGCCTCCTGCGCCGACGGCGACAACTGCCGTGCATCCCACACCAGTTCACTCACGCAGAGATCAACGACCCAGAACACCTACCGTTTCGGATCAATAGCAGCGGAAGACGTCTTCCATCTCCCATAATGTGGACGAGATCTTGGCCGCGTCCTCGCCTGCGCTGAGCGCTGCGTTGTTCACTGCCAACAGGGCGTACACGATGGCGCGTTGCCCAGGATCTGTAATCTCTTCCAATTTTCTCGGATGGCGCCCGTAGTCAGGTTGGTGACGGATCAGCCAGTCGAGAGCTTCCGTGACCTTGTGGGCGATCCCGTAGAAGCCCGGGTCTCTGTCGCCCTTGTCGAGCTGTTGCCCGTACGGCGTGCACGAACAGGCCGCCTAAGATCCCTGGATGGCAATCACCAGTTAACTCCTGCAAGGGCCGCGAGTGGTCATACGCCGTGTCCGCCGCCAAGACTACGACGAGCTTACAGCGCTGGCCCAGGAGAGCGCCAAGATGCTTCGCCGCTGGCTGGGCGCCCGTGGGAACACAGTGGAAGCGTTCGAGAGCTACGCGAGGGCTACTCAACTGCCTTCCAATACATCAACGGCGAGTGGAAGGACCACGAGCGATGGGCCATCACTGCAGAGATGGCACGAACAGCAACACAGCTCACGAAATAACCTTCGCGGACACGACGAACTGAGACACAGCCTCAAGTCCGAACCCGGCGGGCACGATGAACTGAGACACCGGCCCCGGTCCGTCTCACCGCACAATGCGTCATGCCTGCTCAGAGAGCTGACCGAGAGCTAGTGCCACATCAGGGAATGTTCGCCCTGTTCACGACCTCGCGGAGCCGTTCATCGGCAACGTATTTGTTCCGACAGATGATGTCGGCGGATGATGCTCCCCTGCTCCTTGTGGCTGGCGTGGTCGGTGCCGTCCAGCGCGGAGTAGCGCAGGGCGGTGACTGGGCCTCGATGCGGTTCAGCTACGAACGATCCGCAGCAAGCGCCGGCCCGCATCGTCATCGTTGTCACGAACGCGTACTTGTCAGCCACTGGCACGGCTTGACGGACACGCGCTCCCAGGACAGGACCGGTGCGCGTCAATCACTACTCAAACCTGCCACTGCCGGTCTGTCAGTGCTCGGGTTAGCTCGGCGTCGTACTGATCGGCCTCGAAATGGAACGCTGGGGGCCGCACCTCGCCAATAGGCACCTGCCAGTCGGACCACTCCACGACCCCACCATGGCGCTGCACCCACACGGACAGGTAGCCACAGCATCCGCCTGTGCACTCAGGCTCGCCCAGCACCACACGTCGACCCTCGCTGGTCGCCCAGAGGGGACCGTAGCCGTCGGCAGGCAGCGCCTCCTCCGCAAACGGGCCGTGGCCTCCCTCTCCGACCGCCTCTGCCACCACTTCCTCGCCGTCGATCCGGAACTGCAACTGGGCACCCCATCGGGCGCCCGGTGGCAACACACTGACCTCAAGCCGATTGAACACTTGAGCACCCTACGTGGTGCTGGCCGCCACAGGCCCTTTCGCACGCCCGACTGCGGACATATGGCCGACTACCAGTCGACGTCGCACGAGGCGAACGTTGCTTGATGCGGCACTAGATCCAATGAGACGGGACAATCAGCGGGGCAGGATGCGCATTACTGCCTCGCGTTCGCCGCTGAGCCGCAGGCCTTGCTGTACTGCGGCGCTCAGATCGAGGTCGCCGAGCAGGGTGGCGGTCAGCAGGTGCGGCGGTCCGGTCAGTGACGCGGTGGGGTGGTCGACCCGGCCGGCGTGTGTGTGCACCGAGCCGTCCTTGACTTCGATGACCAGGTCTTCGTTGCCGTCGGCGTGCAGTTGCAGGGCGATTGCCGGCTGGTCGGGACGGTGGTCGGTCAGTGCCCGGGCGGGCATGTCCAGCCAGTGGGTGCGGAAGGTGTCGTTGCCGCCCGGCTCACGCAACAGCGGCACGCCCCACCGGCTCAGTTCCTGCAGCACCGGCTCGAGCGCGCGGCCACGCTCGGTGAGGGAGAACAGGGTGGTGGCCACCGGCGGCGGGGCGGCCTCGCGGTGGATCAGGCCGGCTTCCTCGAGTTCGCGGAGCCGGTCGACCAGCAGGTTGCTGGCGATCCCGGGCAGCCCGTTGCGCAGGTCGGTGTGCCGGCAAGGACCCAGGGCGAGCAGTTCGCGGACGATCAGTAGGGACCACCGGTCGCCGATGGTGTCCAGTGCTTTCGCGATGCCGCAGTACTGCCCGTAGGTGCGCATGCCACCATCCTACATCGTGGTGTTGAGATTCAAAACTCTCTTGTTGACTTTATCAACAACGTCGGTCTAGCGTCGCTGCCCATGACCCCCACCCTTTCCGTGCGTCGGCTGGCCTGGGCCGGCGTCGAGATCCGTCTTGGCGACACCCGCCTGCTGATCGATCCGCTCGAGAACGTCGCTCCGCTGGCGCCGGTGATGGGGCCGCCGCACTGGCCGGTCGACCCGGTCGATCCCCCGCCCGGCACCCACGCCCTTATCACCCACCTGCACCCCGACCACTACGACCATGACCTGATCGCCCGGATCGCGGCCACCGGCACGATCGGCTGCCACACCCCCAGCGCGGCCGGGCTGCGCGAGGCGGGCATCACCCCCGTTGCCCAGGACCTGGGTCAGTCACGGCGTATCGGAGAGCTGTCCGTCACCCCGGTGACCTCGCTGGACTGGCGCGGCAACGACTGTGACCAGGTCGCCTGGGTCGTCGAAGGCGCCGGCCGGCGGGTCATCCACTGCGGCGACACCCAGTGGCACGGCAGCTGGTGGCAGATCGCCCGCGACCACGGCCCGTTCGACGTCGCGTTCGTCCCGGTCAACGGTGTCATCGCCCACTTCGAGGGCTACGCGGCCAACGTCCCGGCGACCATGACCCCTGAGCAGGGCGTCGAGGCCGCCGTCGCACTCGGCGCCGGCACCGTCTGCGCCATGCACTACGGCCTGTTCCACAACCCGCCGTTCTACACCGAACAACCCGACATCGAGCAGCGCTTCCAGCACGCCGCCGACGAGCGCGGCATCACCGCGGCCATCATCGCCGACGGCCAGCCCGTCCTCTGACCATCAGAAACAAGGAGCAACACATGAAGATCGTCCTGTTCGGTGCCAGCGGCAACATCGGCCGGCCCACCACCGAGGAACTACTGCGTCGCGGCCACACCGTCACCGCGGTCACCCGAGCCGGCCACATCGACGGACTCAAGCACAAGGCCCTGACCGTGACCACCGGTGACGTCACCGACCCCGCGGCGGTCGCCGGCCTCGCCGCCTCCCACGACGCCGTGCTCTCGGCCGTCGGCCCCCGGATCGGCCAGGAAAGCGACCGCGCCACGATCGTCGGTGCCGCCCGTGCGCTGATCGACGGACTCCGCCGAGCCGGCGTCACCCGCCTGGTCACCATCGGCGGTGCCGGTAGCCTACGCACGCCGACCGGCGCCCGGGTCATGGACGACCCGGACTTCCCCGCGCTGTGGAAGGCCAACGCCGAGGCCCAGTCCGAAGCGCTCGACCTCTACCGCGGCGTGCACGACCTCGACTGGACGTACGTGTCGCCCGCCGCAGTCATCGGAGCGGGCGAGCGGACCGGGGCCTACCGCAGCGCCGGGGACACCCTGCTCACCGACGACGACGGCAACAGCCGCATCTCGTACGCCGACTACGCGATCGCCTTGGCCGACACGATCGAGAGCGGCACCGCGATCCGCCGCCGCATCACCGTGGCGTACTGAGCCATGAGCAACGACGCAGCCGGCCGGCAGACCCGATTCATCGTCCTGCTCGCAGCGCTCGTGGCCCTGGGACCACTGTCCATCGACGGCTACCTGCCCGGACTGCCGGACCTCGCCGGCGACCTGCGCGCCAGCGCCGCGGCCACCCAGCTCACCATCACCGCCTGCCTGGCCGGGCTGGCCATCGGGCAGCTGATCGCCGGGCCGCTGAGCGACACCTACGGCCGGCGGCGTCCGTTGCTGGCGGGCCTCGCCCTCTACACGATCGCCAGCGCGCTCTGCGCGGTGGCGCCCGACGTCCGGACCTTCGTCGGCCTACGCCTGGTCCAGGGCATCGGCGGGGCGTTCGGCATCGTCATCGCCAACGCCATGGTCCGTGACCGCAGCTCCGGAACCCGTACCGCACGTCTCTTCTCCGCACTGACCTTGATCACCGGCCTGGCACCGGTGTTCGCGCCGGTCCTCGGCGGCCAGCTACTGCGCGTCACGGCCTGGCCTGGAATCTTCGTGGCCCTGGCCGTACTCGGCGCCGTGATGCTGGCGGCCTCCGCCGCAGGACTGCCGGAGACCCGGTCCTCCGCGTCACGCCAGCCGCTGCTGGCTGTCGTCGGGCAGCTGCTCAGCGACCGGGTCTTCACCGGGTACGTCCTGGCCAACGGCCTGGTCTTCGCGGCGATGTTCGCCTACATCTCCGGCTCGCCGTTCGTCCTGCAGGAAATCCACGGCCTGTCACCGCAGCAGTACAGCGCCGTGTTCGCCGTCAACGCCGCCGGACTCATTGCGGCCGCCCAGATCAGCGGCCGGCTGGTGGCCCGGGCCGGCGCCCGCGTGCTGCTGCTCGCCGGTCTGCTGGGCGCGACAGCCGGTGGCACCACGGTTCTGGCCGCGGTGCTGACACGGGCACCCCTGCCCGCGCTCCTGCTCGGCCTGTTCGTCCTGGTCGCCAGCGTGGGCCTCGTCATGCCGAACGCCGCGGCCCAGGCGCTGGCCGACCACGGCGGACACGCCGGGTCGGCCGCCGCTCTGCTCGGCTTCAGCCAGTTCATGATCGGCGGGGCACTTGCTCCGCTGGCCGGCGCGGGTGGCGCCACCGACGCCTTGCCGATGGGAATCATCGTCGCCGTGCTGCCGGCGCTCGCTCTGCTCACACTCGGCGTCCTCACCCGGTCGATGCCCGGTGAGCGCACTCGCAGGCCGGCTCGCCAAGGACCTGCCGGGCACCGGCGACCGCGCCGGCACATCGATCGCAGACGAGCCGGCATCCAGTGAATATGGTGACCGGCTCACGCCACGGCGAGATGTGCGCCCTGCGCTGGTCGGACATCACGCACGTGTGCCTCTGCTTGGTCTTCGGGTCGGTCTTCCCATTGCGGCGGCCCTCGCACTGCTTTCGGCACTTCCGCAGCCGGGAGTAGAAGAGCTCGAGCATCTCGGCGGTGACCTTGCCAGCCTTCATGTCACCGAAGGTCGGCTTGAGGTAGTTGCGGATGATGCCCTCGGCCCGCTCGTACGAGGTGTCCTCATCGAGCTCGGCGACGCCATGCCAGCGGTCGAGGAGGAACGCCATGGTGACCGCGCGCTTGGGGTGGCGCTGCTCGTCGACCTGGTGGAGGAGTTTTGTGCGGGCCTTCTCCGCTTCGGGGAGCATCGCGACCTGCTCGTAGACGTAGATCTTCTTCTTCGTGAGCGGATCGCGTCCGACGTAGACGCTCGCCTGATAGCCGGATCCGTTGCGCCGGATGCGGCCTCGCTGGGGGCTCGACCTCGGTGTTCGCCATGACTTGGAACCTACTGACGGCTAATGCCACGGCTACGACGAACAGCGCGCCTACCTCTCAGAGGTAAACGCGCTGGTCAGACCTGTGCCCCCGGCAGGATTCGAACCTGCGACACCCGCTTTAGGAGAGCGGTGCTCTATCCCCTGAGCTACGGAGGCGTGGATCTTCAGCCAGGAGGCCGAGCCCACTGGTCAGCACTGCTGCCCGAGAAGAACCCCGCCAACGGCTGACCAGGGAACAGGGTAGCGGATGACCATCCACTAGGAGGCCCGGGTTTCCTTGGCCAGCCGGCGCGGAGGCTTCTACCAGCATGTTTGCCGTCGAGAGGTGTGGACGGTCGTCGTTTGCCGGGGTGGGCCCGTTCGCTTCGTCTCGTCGGCAACGGGTGGCGGTCAGGGGCGGTGTGCGTGAGGTGGCCGGTCGCGGAGGCGCCTCGGGGGGTTGGTGATCTCTTCCGGCATCAGGTCCCGGCCGTGGCGGGGAGGTTGGCGCGACGCGGCGGTCGGTGGGGGTGGGGGCGATGCCGAGGCTGAGGGTCCGGCGGAGGCCTCGTACGAGATTTTGGATCAAGGGGGCAGCTGACCGATGCTGGTGGCCGCCCGAGAGCCGGGCATGAATGAGGGGGGCTTTTGTGCGACGCACCGTTGAGACCACCGAGGGACCTGTCAGCGTTCCCTCGGCCGAGCACCCGTGGACGGTGCTGTTCTTCATCACCGAACCGGGGATCGGAGAGGTGCTTCCGGAGCTCGCGGGGTGCACCACGGGGCTGTGTTCCGTTCGGGACGAGGCCGCTGCCTTTGCCCGCGCGGGGGCCAGGGTGCTCGGGGTGAGTGCGCATGCGCCCGGGCATCTGGCGGAGTTCGCCGCGACCAGGGAGCTCGGCTACCCCCTGGTGGGTGACGAGGATCTGGCGTTCGGGCGGGCGCTGGGTGTGCCGGAGGTGCGGGTGGGGGAGCGACGGCTGTTCGCCCGGGCCGGGGTCGTCCTGGACCGCGAGGGGCGGGTGCGGTCGCTGGTTCATCCGGTGCCCGAACCCGAGCGGCACGCCGCGCTCGTCCTGGAGCGGCTGCGTGACCTCGTGGAGGCCGGACAGCCCGCCAGATAGGTGGGCAATGCATGGACCTTGACCGGGGACGGAGCGGAGCCTAGGGTCGAGCGCCGGGCCAAGCGAGCGCTTGGACGACACGACTGAGGGAGCGGGCGTGGCGCACTCCGATTCCGGAGCCGACTTCGGTTTTCTCACCGCGCCCGGTGCGCCCTTCGCCGTCGTCGACGGTGCCTACGCTTCGGGGCCGCGCACCCTGCGTGAGTTCGTGGAGACCACCTGGGCGTTCGGTGAGCGGCCGTTCCTGGTCGCCGAGAGCCGTACGTATACGTACGGGGAGTTCTTCGCCGCCGCGTCCACCCTGGCCAACCGCCTAGTCGACGGCTACGGGCTGCGGCCCGGCGACCGGGTCGCGGTCGCGATGCGCAACCACCCCGAGTGGCAGGTCGCCTTCTGGGCGACGCAGCTCGCGGGGCTGGTGGCGGTGCCGCTGAACGCCTGGTGGACCGAGGACGAGTTCACGTATGCCCTCGACGACTGCACCCCCGAGGTGCTGCTGGTCGACGGGGAGCGGCTGCCGCGTGTCGGGAAGTGGGCGCGGGGCCGGGCCCGGATCGTCGTGTTCCACCACGAGGGGGCCGCGGCGGACCTCGGCGAGGGTGTCGAGCGGTACGAGGACCTGCCCGCGCCGCCCGACCCCGCCGCGGCGCCCGCGCCCCCGGCCGTGGAGATACGGCCCGAGGACGATGCCACGATCAGCTACACGTCCGGCACCACGGGCCGTCCCAAGGGGGCCGTGGCCACGCAGCTCGCGCAAGCCGGGGCCGTGATGAACCCCCGCTACACCGCCGCCCTGTCCGCGCTCGCGAAGGGCATGGTCCCCGGGCAGGGGCCCACGCCCGTGAACCTCATGACCTTCCCGTTCTTCCATGCGGCGGCCTTCACCACTCTGTACTCGCTGATGTCCGTCGGTGGGACGGTCGTGCTCATGCGGAAGTGGGACGCGGACCAGGCGCTGGCCCTGATCGAGAGGCACCGCGTCACCCACTACTCCGGCGTGCCCACCACCGCGCTCCAGTTGCTCGACGCCGCCGAGCGGCGGGGCGCGGCACTGGAGAGCCTCACGCACCTCAACACGGGTGGCGCCGCCGCTCCGCCCGGCATCGTCGCGCGGCTCATGGCCCGCTACGGGCAGGGCATCGAGCCGCGCAACGGCTACGGGCTCACCGAGACCTGTGGCGGGGTGACGGCGAACTTCGGCGCCGAGTACCGCGAGCACCCCGGAAGCGTCGGGCGGGCCACCCCCGCCACGGAAGTGCGGATCGCCGGGCCGGACGGGCAGGCGCTGACGGAAGGCGAGGTCGGCGAGCTGTGGCTGCGCGGGCAGTCCCTGGTGCGCGGGTACTGGCGGGATGCCGAGGCCACGGCCGCCGCGTTCACCGAGGACGGCTGGTTCAGGACGGGTGACCTCGCGACGGTGCGGGACGGCGGTCTGATCACGATCGTGGACCGCATCAAGGACATGATCATCCGTGGCGGGGAGAACGTGTACTGCGTCGAGGTCGAGGCCGTACTGCACGATCACCCGGGTGTCGCCGACGCGGCCGTGCTCGGTGTGCCGCACCCCGTACTCGGCGAAGAGGTGGCCGCGGTGGTGCGGCTGCGGGACGGGGCGGCGGTCACCGCGGACGAGCTGCGCGCGCATGTGGGCGGGTGCCTTGCCGCGTTCAAGGTACCGGTGCATATCGTCGTACGGGATGAGCCGCTGCCCCGTAACGCCACCGGGAAGATCCTCAAGCGGGAGCTGCGGGCTCAGATGATGCCCGCATCAGGGGCGTGAGACCCGCACCCTGTAGAGGCCCTTCGCGTTCTCGGACATGACCGTGATGCGGATCCCGTTCCGGCTGTCCTCGAACGACTCGCCCGGGCGGTAAGGCGCGTCCGACAGCTCCGCGTGCACGTTGGGACGTCTGGTGCAGCCGCCGCTGTCCTGGTCGCTGTCCGCGACCTGCACCGGTCCCTGTCCCGTGTCCACGTCCGACTCCACGCGGTAGATGAGGACCCCCGGCTCGCAGACCGCCTCGTCGTTGCCGTCCCGGGTGCGGACCTCGACCGCGTACCCGGCTTCGGCGCCGAGCGGTACGAAGACGAGCTTGCGGCCCCCGGTGGTGGCGAGCGGCGTGAGCGCGTAGTCCTTGATCCCGCTCGCGGACGCGCAACTCACCTGGTTGTTGTCGAGCCAGCCCAGTTTCCACTTGTGCCAGCCCAGCAGGTCGTTGTTGGCACCCCAGTCCTCGGACATGATGTCCCAGTGGCCGACCGCGCCGCCGCCCTCCGAGGTGTAGAGGTCTGGCAGGCCGAAGACATGGCCGTTCTCGTGGGGGAGCACCCGGAAGCCGTTCGCGTCGTAGGACCCGGAGCCGTCGTCCTGGCGGCTGTAGACGAACGAGGTGTTGGACAGCGGCACCCCGTCCGCGTACGGCGCCTCATGGTTCCCGGAGAAGGTCACGGACAGCACGGTGTCCAGCGCCGAAGGCCCGGCATTCGGGGTGACCAGTACGTTGACCAGGTCGTATGCGCTGAAGTCCACGTGCGGGTCGGCCATGGTGATGATGTCCTCCACCAGCTGCCTGTAGCCCGGTTCGTACGGTGAACCGCGGTCTATCCCGTACGCGGCGAACGGCATGGGCATCCGCAGCCAGCTCGGCAGCGGGGTTTCCGCGCGATAGCTGAGGCGGCCGTACGAGCTGGTCGCGAACCACTTCTGGGTCGCGGGGAAGAACTCCGCGAACCGGTCCAGCGCCGAGCCCTGCCCCTCCGCGTCCGGGAAGTCGACCATGATGTTGAGGGCGCGAACCTCGCCCGTCGAGCGAACGTATCCCGAGGGCGTCGGCATGCCCTCCGACATCTGCACACCCATGGTGGCGCTGATGCGACAGGGGCCCAGCGCCGCTTCCTCGGCCGTCGTCACCGGGCTGCCGGCGGATGTGCGGTGGGAGCCGGGAAGGTGCGAACTCGCCGTGGCCAGGGCTCCGAGGGTCAGCGCCGCGAGGGCGCCGAGGGTGCTGGACCTGCGTATCCGGCGGCGGGGATGCTGCATGCGATCGCCTTCCGGGGTCCGCGGCAGCCGGCCGGTCCTCGACTGCGCTCCGTTCGATCAGCCTGGGTCGGGTGCGGGGTGGGCGCGCGCCGGGTGGGCCGATCGTGGGACACGCTCAGCAAGGGGAGGTGCGGGGCGCGGTAGAGGGTCTCGGGGAGCGATGTTCGAACACGTGATCTGAATCACAGGAAGAATCCCCGCCTGCGCGAAATAGCCGGGGACTGACTCCCCGTTTGCATCGGTGTCCTCGCGAAACGGGGAGTCAGTCCCCGATTGCGGTGACGGAACGACGAAGTGACGACCAGAGAGGGAGGGGAGGGGCCATGAGTACCGCCACGACAGCGGGTCGCGCCACCCGGCCCAGGGCCGACGCCCTGCGCAACCGGGAGCGGATCGTGACGGCGGCCCGCGAGATGTTCGTCGAGCTGGGGCCGGACGTGCCGCTCGACGAGGTCGCCCGGCGCGCCGGCGTGGGCAACGCCACGCTCTACCGGAACTTCCCCGACCGGGGCGCCCTGGTCCACGAGGTCGTGCTCAGTGTCATGCGGCGCACCACCGCCCGGGTGGAGGAGGCGGCCGCAGCCGAGGCGGACCCCTTCGCCGCGCTGGTGCGCTTCGCCCACGCGGCGGCCGACGAACGGATCGGGGCGCTGTGCCCGGTCCTCTCCGGCGCGTTCGACAAGGACCACCCCGAACTGCTCGCCGAAGGCCACCGGCTCGAAGCGTCCGTAGAGGGACTCGTCGAGCGGGCCCAGGCGGCGGGCAGGCTGCGGCCGGACGTCGCCGTCGGGGATCTGATGGTGGCGCTCTCCCAGCTCACCCGGCCGCTGCCGGGGACGGGGTGCCTGGACATGGACCGCTTCGTCCACCGTCATCTCCAGCTGCTGCTGGACGGGCTCGAAGCGCCCGCGCGCTCCGAACTGCCGGGTTCACCGGCGACGTTGGAGGACCTGAGGACGGCGCCGTGAGTCGCGGCTGCTGAATTCCCTCCCCGGCTCCCTCCCGCCTTCCTCCTCGACCTTCCTTCCGGCCCCCCGCCTGCCCTCCGACCGACTCGTCCGACTTTCGACTTTTGTACGCTCACGCACCCCTAGGTGGCTCCACGCATGTCAAAAACGACCGAGACCCAGCTTCCCGACCCCAGTCGCTGGAAAGCGCTGGTCTTCATAGCCCTCGCCCAGCTGATGGTCGTGCTCGACGCGACCATCGTGAACATCGCACTGCCGTCGGCCCAGACCGCCCTCGGAATATCCGACGGCAACCGGCAGTGGGTCATCACGGCCTATGCCCTCGCCTTCGGCGGACTCCTGCTCTTCGGCGGGCGTATCGCCGACCTGTGGGGCCGTAAGCGCACCTTCGTCGTCGGGCTGCTCGGCTTCGCCGCGGCGTCCGCCATCGGTGGCGCCGCCACGGGCCAGGCGATGCTGCTCGGTTCGCGCGCTCTCCAGGGCGCCTTCGGCGCGCTGCTCGCGCCCGCCGCGCTCTCGCTGCTCGCGGTGATGTTCACCGACGCCAAGGAGCGGGCCAAGGCCTTCGGGATCTACGGGGCGATCGCCGGTGGCGGTGGCGCGGTCGGGCTGATCCTCGGCGGCTTCCTCACCGAGTACCTCGACTGGCGCTGGACGTTCTACGTCAACATCCCCTTCGCGATCGTCGCCGCCGCGGGCGCGTACTTCGTGATCCGCGAGCCGGCCGGTGGCCGCAACCGCTCGCCGCTGGACATCCCCGGCGTCGTGCTGTCGACCCTCGGGCTGGTGGCACTCGTCTACGCCTTCACCCGCGCCGAGTCGGACGGCTGGTCCGACTCGATCACGATCGGCCTGTTCGTCGCCTCGGCGGTGCTGCTCGCGGCGTTCGTGTTCACCGAGTCGCGGGTGCGCTCGCCGCTGATGCCGCTGCGCGTGCTGATGGACCGCAACCGCGGCGGCGTCTACCTCTCGCTCGGTCTCGCCGTCATCGCGATGTTCGGCCTGTTCCTCTTCCTCACGTACTACCTCCAGGTCGTGAAGGGGTACTCCCCGGTCAAGACGGGCTTCGCCTTCCTCCCGATGATCGCGGGCATGATCACGGGCTCCACGCAGATCGGTGCCCGGCTGATGACCCGGGTGCCTGCGCGGCTCCTCATGGGTCCTGGCTTCCTGGTCGCGGCGACGGGCATGCTGCTGCTGACCCAGCTGGAGATCGACTCCTCGTACACGACGCTGATCCTGCCCGCGCAGCTGCTGCTCGGACTCGGTATGGGTACGGCGTTCATGCCCGCCATGTCGCTGTCGACGATCGGCGTCGAGGCGCGTGACGCGGGTGTCGCCTCCGCGATGGTGAACACCTCGCAGCAGGTCGGCGGGGCGATCGGGACGGCCCTGCTGAACACCATCGCCGCATCCGCGACCACCTCGTACATCACCTCGCACGCGGTGGGCGCGACGACCCCGGGGGCCCAGAAGCTGCTCCTGCTCCAGGGCATGGTTCACGGCTACTCCAGCGCCATCTGGTGGGCCGTCGGGATCCTGGCCGGCGCCTCTGCCGTCGCCCTCACGTTCATCAACGCGGGGCGGCCGGATGCCGCGACGCAGGTGGACGTCGCTGCCGGCGGCGGTGTCGAGGACGAGGTGAAGATCCCGGTCGTCGCGCACTGAGGCGGTACGACACGGCGGGTGCTGAGCGGTGTCCGACCCGACCGGCGGCTGGTCCGGCCGGTCGGGTCGGCTTTCACCGGCCCGGCTCTTGCCGGCCCAGCTTTCGCCGGCCCAGTTGAGGCGCTCAGCAAGGGTGTCGCCGGCTTCCGTCCGTTTCCGTCAGCAGGCGCGTCGCCAGTTCTCGTCGGCGCGGTCGGGGCGTCGCCGACTTCGGCGGTCCCTTTCGTCAGCGCAGCCAGGGCAGGTCGGCACCGGTGCCGTCGGGCTGGAGGCCGTCGGTCATGATGCGCGTGATCTCACCGAGTTGGCGCACCTGGTCCGGGGTGAGCCGGTCGAAGATCGCCTGCCGTACGGCGGCCACATGGCCGGGCGCCGCCTTCTTCAGGACCTCGTACCCCTCGTCGGTGAGACAGGCGTGCTGGCCCCGCCGGTCCGACGCGCAGTCCTCGCGGCGCACCCAGCCGTTCCCCTCCATGCGCGCGATCGCATGCGAGAGCCGGGACCTGGTGATCTTGGCGTCCTTGGCGAGCTCGGTCATCCGCATCCGGTGGCGTGGTGCCTCGGAGAGCTGGACGAGCAGACCGTAATAGATGTGCGGCATGCTCGCGTCCCGCTGGAGCTGGCGGTCCAGACTGTCCTCGAGGAGGCGTGTGGCGTGCAGGTAGGAACGCCATACCCGCTGCTCATCGAGGCTGAGCCAGCGGGGGTCGCCCGCGTTGGATGCCGTGGTCATGTATCCACTCTACGAGCCTGTCTTTGAACGTTGAACGAGATCGGGCGCCGGCCTTCGCGCAACCCGGGAGCGGTCGGGGACGTCATTGGGGGTGGGGGTGCAGCCAGGGGCGGTGCTGCTCAGGCGTGAAGGCGGAGCCGTCGAAGGTGATCGCCGTCTTTGCGCGTGGAGTGGCCACAGGGCCCGGTGAGGGCTGGGAGGCCGGTCGTCGTACCTGCTCTGACCTGCGCGTCCGTGTGCTGTTGTGGCATCCGCTCCGCCGCTGGGCGGCGCAGGATACTGCAAGATCACAAAAATTCCTGAGACGCCTGGGAATTCTGTCCGGTTTCCAGTCGTTGTTTCCGTCGGATGCAGGGCACCCGAAAGACTCAAATGGGTGTCGCGACCTACTCAGTACCGACTCAGTAAGGGAGCACGCATGGCAACCCGTGCCGTCGCCCGTCGTCAGTCCGCCAGCAGTGGCGCCAGGGCTGATGGGGCACGCAGCGTTCGCGCCGTGGGCGGGGAGATCGCCGACCGCGACCTGGTCGGCATGTATCTCGACGAGATCGCGCGCACGCCGCTGCTCGACGCCGCCAGGGAGGTCGAGCTCTCCCAGACCATCGAGGCGGGTGTGTACGCCAGGCAGATCCTCGACGGTGAGGCCGAGAGTGACGCGGGCGGTGCCGCACGCGATGAGCTGGAAGCGCTCGTCGACGAGGGAGAGCGCGCCAAGGACGTCTTCATCAGGTCGAACCTGCGCCTGGTGGTAGCCGTGGCGCGGCGCTATCCGCGCAGTGGGCTGCCGCTGCTGGACCTGATCCAGGAGGGCAACGCGGGTCTGGTGCGCGCGGTCGAGAAGTTCGACTACGCCAAGGGCTTCAAGTTCTCCACGTACGCCACGTGGTGGATCCGCCAGGCCATCACCCGTTCCATAGCCGACCAGTCCCGCACGATCCGGCTGCCCGTCCACCTGGTGGAGGAGCTGGGCCGGATCCGCCGTGTGCAGCGCGAGTTCAACCGCGAGCACGGGCGCGATCCGGAGCCGGCCGAGGTGGCGGAGGAGCTGGGTTCGACGCCGGAGCGGGTCACGGACGTGCTCGACTGGGCGCGTGATCCGGTCTCGCTGAACATGTCGGTGGACGACGAGGGCGACACCCAGTTCGGTGATCTGCTCGAGGACACCTCGGCCATCTCGCCGGAGCAGTCCGTGCTGACGCTGCTGCGCAGCGAGGAGCTCGAGGATCTGATCGCCCGGCTCGACCACCGCACGGCCTCGATCATCCGCATGCGCTACGGCATCGAGGACGGCCGCGAGCGCACGCTGACCGAGGTGGGCAAGGAGCACGGTCTGACGCGCGAGCGCATACGCCAGATCGAGAAGCACGCGCTGCTGGAGCTGAAGCGGATGGCCCGGGACACCGGTTTCGACGCGGCGGCGTAGCGCATCGCTGCGACGCGGCGCACCCCATGAGCGGACCCCGGCACCCTCCCCCCGGTGCCGGGGTCCTTCTGTTTCTTGCCGAGCCTGCTGAGTCTTCCCGGTCTTCCCGGTCTTCCCGGTCTTCCCGGTCTTCCCGGTCTTCCCGGTCTTCCCGGTCTTTCTGTGTCCTTCTGGGACCTGCCACGTCTTGCGTCCTGCTCCTACGCCTCCGGCCCTCGCGGACCGCGCTCCGCGGCGCGGGTCAGCCGTGCGCCGAGTCTGGTGAGGTAGCCGGACAGCTCCGCCGGACCGTGCACGGTGAACTCGCAGTCCATCAGGGCGAGTCGTAGCGCCAGCCACTCCAGCGAGTCCTGCGCGCGGGTGCGGAGGCGGCAGCTCTCCGGCCCCGTCGCCTCGGGTGTGCCGAGGTAGTCGGGGAGCTGGGCCGCGACATACTCCGCCGAGGCGTCGAAGCTCACGTCCAGCGCGTGCTCGGGCTGATTGCGGAACATCGAATGCGCCACGAACGTCTTGGCGTCCCAGCCCGCGGGCACCGTGCGCGGTGTGAAGCGGGCGCCCGTCGCGAAGGGCTCGGTGACCCGGTCGACCCGGAAGGTCCGCCAGTCCTCGCGTCCGGTGTCGTACGCGACCAGGTACCAGCGCCGCCCCGTCGAGACCAGCCGGTACGGCTCCACCAGCCGCCTCGTCTCCGTACCGTCCGCGGCGCGGTAGCCGAAGCGCAGTCGCTCCCGGCCGGTGACCGTCGAGGCGATGGCGGTGAGCGTGTGCGGGTCGACGGTGGCGCCGTCCCCGCGGGTGAGCGGGATCATCGCGTTCTGGAGTGTCGAGACCCGGTGGCGCAGGCGGGACGGGAGTACCTGCTCCAGCTTCGCCAGAGCTCGTACGGATGCCTCGTCGACGCCCTCGATGGCATGACCGGCACCGGCACGCAATCCCACCGCGATGGCGACCGCCTCCTCGTCGTCCAGCAGCAGCGGAGGCATGGCCGCCCCCGCGACCAGCCGGTATCCCCCAGCGGCCCCCTTGGACGACTCGACCGGATAGCCGAGGTCGCGCAGCCGGTCGATGTCCCGCCGGATGGTGCGCGGGCTCACCTGGAGACGGTCGGCGAGCTCACTGCCCGGCCATTCGCGCGGCGTCTGGAGGAGGGACAGCAGATTCAGCAGTCGTGCCGGGGTGCCTGTCATATGCGCCACATTGCCAGTCTTCTAGGACATCACCTGACCTATATCCCGCATAGGTTTCTCGGCATGAGCTCCCAAGCCGCCGTGCCCGCTACGGCCTCGCCCAACCCCTTGCCCGCACCTGAACGCTCCCCGGATCAGGTGGCGGACCGGCGCCGCTGGATCGCCCTGGCCATCGTGATGACCGCGGCCTTCATGGACCTGGTCGACGTCACCATCGTCAACATCGCGATCCCGAGTATCGAACGCAGCCTTGAGGCGTCGTTCGGGGCCATCCAGTGGATCACCGCCGGATACGCGCTGGCGTTCGCCGCCGGTCTGATCACGGGCGGCCGGCTCGGCGATATCTTCGGCCGCAGGCGGATGTTCCTCATAGGCATCTCGGGCTTCACGCTCGCCTCCGCGCTGTGCGGCTTCGCGGTGGGCACGGAGATGCTGGTCGGGGCTCGGCTGCTGCAGGGTGCGATGGCGGCGATGATGGTGCCGCAGGTGCTCGCCATCATCCATGTGACCTTCCCGGCGCACGAACGCGGCAAGGTCTTCGGGATGTTCGGTGCGGTCGTCGGGCTCGGCGCGGTGTCCGGACCGCTGCTCGGAGCGCTGCTGACCCAGTGGAACCTCTTCGGTCTCGAGTGGCGGCCGATCTTCCTGATCAATCTCCCGGTCGGTATCGCGGGCATCATCCTGGGCCGGAAGTTCATCACCGAGTCGCGCGCCGAGAAGGCCCTTCGGCTCGATCTGATCGGTGTCGTGCTCGCCACGGCAGCACTGCTGATGCTGATCTATCCGCTGACGCGCGGCCGTGAGCTGGACTGGCCGCTGTGGGGGCATCTCTGCATGGCGGCAAGCCCGGTCATGTTCGCGGTGTTCGTGGCCTACGAGCGGTACAAGACGCGCAAGGACGGCTCGCCGCTGGTCGAGCTGTCTCTGTTCCGGGTGAAGAGCTTCGCCGCGGGTATCGCGGTGCAGCTGACCTTCGGTGTGGTCATGGGCATCTTCTTCCTGGTCTGGACGCTGTACATGCAGATCGGTCTGGGCTGGAGCCCGCTGAGGTCCGGACTGACCGGGGTGCCGTTCTCCATCGCGGTGTCGCTGGCGGCGGGCCTGTCGGTGCAGCAGCTGGTGCCGCGGTTCGGACGCAAGGTGCTCCAGGCGGGCGCGCTGACCATGATGGCGGGGCTGCTGCTCTACATCTGGGAAGCCGACCGGTACGGCACGGGGATCCACTCCTGGCAGATGATCGCCCCGCTGGTGGTCATGGGACTCGGCATGGGGCTCATCGTGGCCCCGCTGACCGATGCGGTGCTGTCCGATGTGCCGCGCGAGCACGCCGGTTCGGCGTCCGGGTTGATCAACACCACCACTCAGACGGGCAACGCGCTGGGCCTCGGCCTGGTCGCGGTGGTCTTCTTCGGCGTGATCGACGATGCGCGGCCGACATCGCCGGCGGCGCGGGGGACGGCGTTCTCCGACGCCTTCGAGCACTCCCTGTGGTGGGTCGCCGGAGTCCTCGGTGTGATCTTCCTGGTGATGTTCGCACTGCCGGCGCGGCCGAAGCAGCACCTGGAAGCCGCGGCGGTCGAAGACGTGGCCGAGGCCGCGACAGGCAGCGGGCTCCCGGAGCAGCGGCAGGAGGAGCCGGTGCCGGCCAAGTAGGGGGCATATGAGGGCAGGCCGTCAGAGCGCGGGTAGGGAGCCCGGCGCCCGGAGCACCGCTCCGGGCGCCGGGCTCCTCCCGTGGTGCGAGCCGAACGCATCCGCTCCGTAGCGGATCAGCGCACCCGGGCGCGAGCACGGAGCTCGATCGCGCCGCGTGCCGTGCGTTCGTCCGTGTACACCTCGCACATATGGCGGCCGTCCGGGGTCGCCGTGTGCTCCACTTCCCACAGACTCAGCTCGGTGCCGTCGAGCAGCAGGAACGCGTGCTCGTAGAGCGTGAAGCCCGATCCCCGGCCGCCTATGAAGCACTGGCGGCCGAACGCCTGACTGATGTGGTGAGCGAAGGCGGCACGCAGCATCCGTGCCGTGTCCTCGCCCGGCCTGTCCGGGTTCTCGGCCCGGCGAAGTAACCGGCGTGCGTGGTCGGGGGAGTTGTCCGGCTCGTAGGTGCGCGGTGGTGCGGCCCCTGGCCCGGCGAGCAGCTTGCCGAGCAGCTCCAGATCGGCGTCCAGATCGTCCACTGCCTCGTCCGCGGCGCCGTCCGTGCCGCCACCACCGCCGTCGACCCCGTCAACGCCGTTCGGGCTGCCCGACCCTGCTTCTCGGCCTGCGCCGACCGCGGGGTGAGCGCTGTCCGCGGTGTCCGTGCCGTCCGCATCGTCCTGCCGGTCCGGACGCATGGCTCTGAGCCGGGACGCGGCGATGCGCGCCTCCATCTCCTCCGCGTACACCTCGTGCTGCTCGACACCGTCCCGCCCGTTGTTGTGCACGAGCTCCCAGAGGGTGAGGGAAGAGCCGTCGGCCAGCAGATATGTATGTCGGTAGGTCGACCGGTGCAGCCCCGCGCTGTGGAGCGAGGAGTGGAGCGAACTGGCGTGCGCCAGCGCGGATTCGAGCCGATCAACCGCGGTGTCGGGAAGGTCGAAGGAGTTGAGTGCCCGACCCAGGAGCCGCTCGAGGTGCGTCTCGGTTGTCTCGTACGGATCGTTCAAGGTGGTTCTCCGGATCTCCAGGCCGTTGCCACACGTCACTTGGTGACTGCTTAACGTAGTCCCTGGGTCGGACATCGCGTCCCGGGTTCGGGAAAACGAACGGGACATGACGCAAAGTTTCCGCGTGTCCTTGTTTGCTCCGTCTCGTTTGTACCTCTCAACATGCGTACAGCTCGCGGTACGACGGGAAGTCGCCCCCTCGGCCGGTCGTCGTCGTAGCGGCCAGCATGGCGCGCACAATTGCCCGCGTCACCACGTCCGCGCCCGCCGCGAGCACGGGGTTGAGCGCGAGCGGGGCGGCATCCAGCGGGCGCGCACCGGTTGCGAGGGTGAACACGGTGTCCCCGTCGTTGAGCAGGTGGACCGGGCGCACGGCGCGCGCGATTCCATCGTGAGCCGTCCCCGCGAGCTTCTGCGCCTGGGCGCGCGTCAGTTCGGCGTCGGTGGCGACGACGGCGAGGGTGGTGTTCAGCGGAGGCGCCCCCTGAGCGTCCGCCGCCTCGGCGAGACGGTGCAGCGCCCCCGCGTGCACCTCCGCGGAAGGGAACACGGGCCGTTCCCCCGTGAAGTACCGCCCGTAGAGCACACCGGTATCCGGATCGACGGCGGAGCCCACTGCGTTGACGACGACGAGCGCGGCGACCACGGTCCCGTCGGGCAGCCGCGTGCTCGCCGTGCCGACACCACCCTTGACGCGCCCCACAACCGCGCCGGTCCCGGCGCCGACACAGCCCTCCTCGACGGGGGCACCCGGCTCCGTGCGCGCTGCCGCCTCCACCGCTGCCCGACCGGTCTCCGCACCGGGCCTTGCGTGCCAGTCACCTCCTCGTCCCAGGTCGTAGACACAGGCGGAGGGGACGACCGGGACGACCTGTCCCGGCTCACGTCCGGCGGGGACACCCCGACCCCGCTCCTCCAGCCACGCCATCACACCGGACGCGGAGTCCAGCCCGAATGCGCTGCCCCCGGTCAGCACGACCGCGTCGACGCGCTGTACGAGGTTGCGTGGGTCGAGTGCGTCGGTCTCGCGTGTGCCCGGCCCGCCGCCGCGTACGTCGACGGCGGCGACCGCCCCGCCTTCGGGAGCCAGGACGACCGTGGTGCCGCTGAGCGCGCCGGGCCCGGGGAGACGGGCATGTCCGACCCGGAGGCCGTGCACATCGGTCAGTGCGTCGTTGAGTGCCATGGCTTCTGCGTATCACGGGAGTGGCCCCAACTACCCGGGCCCTCTTCCTGCTTTGCCGGCCTTCGGCGACCCTTGACCGACCGACCGACCGACCGACCGACCGACCGACCGACCGACCGACCGACCGACCGACCGGACCCCGCCTCACACAGCCGTCATCGGTCATACCTCCATTTCCGGTAGGGCAGGGGACTCCGCTGTCTCCGGGTGCCTGCTCGCCAGGGTCACCCCGACCGCAACGGTGGCCGACGCCACGAGCCCGGTGGCGAGCACGGCCCAGTGCCCGGCGAAGGTGCAGGCGAGGACGAGCGGTACCGAGACCGGCAACAGCAGTTGTTGTGCGGTAGTCCTTTTGAAGTGCCGGGCGTGCAGGTACCAGACGGTGAGCAGGAAGAGCGCCGTGGGTATCGTCACCGCGGCCGAGGCTCCGAGCAGTGAGATGTGTGCTTTGTCCACGGACTGCTCCACGGCCACCTCCAGGCCCGCCCCGATCGCTGCGGCCGAAGCGAAGATCAGGAAGTGCCCGTAACCCCAGGGTATGGACTCGCGGTTGCCTCTCAGCCGTTCGTGCACGGGGACGGAGAAGTAGATCCACCAGGCCGAGAAGATGATGAGGATGCCGCCTGCCGCGATGGGCACCAGCTCACCGAACTCCTCGATCTCACCCAGCACGGACTGGACGCCGATGGTGGCCGCGAACATCGTCTCGCCCAGCACGATGATGGTGAACAGGCCATAGCGCTCCGCGATGTGGTGCGGATGCCAAGGCGTCTGGTGGCCGCGCTCGGCGAACACCGGCACCAGCAGTTCGGCCGCAGCGACGGCCAGGAACAGCCAGCGCTTGGCGCCGTCCGGCACGCTCAGCAGAGCGATCCAGGCCGCCTGGCAGACGACCACGCCCGCGGCGTACTCGAGGGCGGTGCGGCGGGCGGGGCCCGGGGACTCGGACGCGGCCGCCCGCAGCCACTGCGCGGTCAGTGCGATCCGCATCACGACATAACCGATGACGGCGATCGTCCAGTCGTTCTCGTTGAACGCCCGGGGCACGCCCGCCGCATAGATCAGCACTCCGCAGATCTGCACCAGAGTGGCGATCCGGTAGGGCACGTCGTCGCAGTCGTAGGCGGACGCGAACCAGGTGAAGTTCATCCAGGCCCAGAAAACGCCGAAGAAGACGAACAGGTAGCCGACGATGCCCTCGCTGACATGTCCCTCGACGAGCGCGTGCACCAGCTGGACCCCGGCCTGTCCGACGGCCACGACGAAGCACAGGTCGAAGAACAGCTCCAGGGGCGTGGCGGCGCGGTGCTCCTCGTCCCGGGGGCGCGCACGCATACGGCGCACGGGCCTGAACCGGTCGTCTGGTGCCGATGTGGGTGTGGACGTCATATGTCCAGCACAGCAGAAAGGGCTGAGTTCGCACCCTTGCCTGCCGCCCTCCTCAGGTGGTCCCGCCGAGGACGCCCCCGCATCCGCTCGTCATGGCCATGGCGGCAGCTTGGTTCGTGCCCGGCATATTCTGGGCGTATGAGCACCGCCCCCACCTCCGGAGCGCCCGATGCGGACGAGCCCGGGCCCGAGCCCCGTCCCGCAGCTGCGCTGATCTTCGATGATCCGCTGGACCAGCAGTCCTCCGACGACACGGACCGCGGATGGGGTGAGCGGCCTTCGGTGCCAGGCGCCGGCAGTGCCGCGGATCTCGCCCGCTTCCTCGACGAGAAGCCCCCGCACCATCTCTGAGCCCTCAGCACAGCACCACCGCCAGGCGTGAGGTCGTACCGGCGCCCGCCAGTGCCGAGGCGACCGGGCGGGGGACCGACAGGACCACCAGCGCCCCGCCGTCCGGCTGAGCCCCTTCGGGCCGCGGAACCCGCAGCACCCGTGCGCCGGTCGCGATGACACGGGCGGCGGCGTCAGGAGGGGCGCCCGTCCCGAAGCCGGGGGACCCGGCTGCGGCGATCACGTCGACCCGGTCTCCCGGCCGCAGCAGCCGCACGGTCTCCGCGTCCGCGATGCGCACGGGGGCGGAGACGACCTCCACCGGAGGTGGTGGATGCGCCGGCTTCAGTGTGGCCGCGCCCGCGTGAGGTGGCTGCGCGACAGCAGCGCCGAGACCCTCGGGGCCCCAGGCCGCCAGCGTCGCCGCGGTCACCGCGAGCCCGGCGGCCAGTGCACGCCGCCGTCGGCGCAGCGCGTGCCCCAGCCGCGCTCGCTGCCACCCGGTCCGTACGCACAGCGGCGCGAATCGCGGCATGCCCAGCGGATCCGGGGCCGGTGAGGACGGCGGCAGGGCTGGATGTCCCTGCGCCGGCTGATGCGCGAGCTGGTGCCGGCGCGTGTCAGGTCCGCGCGAGAAGTCCTGCTCCCACGGGGCTTCGTGTTCCTGGCGAGAAAGCGGCGACATCTTCGGACCGCCCTTCGTGAGGTGCCTGCGGAGTCGTTCCGCAGGCACCTCACGATCCACGCTCCGCCGCCGTCCTGCGCGGGCCTGTGGAGCAGTCGCCGGTTGTGGAAAACTCGCTCACCCCGCGGAGTGAACGCGGGGTGAGCAGGGGATCGTCAGGGCAGTTCTATGCCGGTGTCCAGCCCGTCCAGGGCCTTCGAGCACAGGCAGGCGCGCTCCCCGGTCGTCTGGAGCCCGGCCACCGCGTCGAAGACGATTCCGCGCAGCCGGTCCACGTTTGCGGCGAAGACCTTCATGACTTCGCCGTGCGAGACGCCGTCGCCCGTCTCGGCCCCCGCGTCGAGGTCCGTCACGAGGGCCATCGACGTGTAGCAGAGCTCCAGCTCACGGGCGAGCGCCGCTTCCGGATGGCCGGTCATGCCGACCACGGACCAGCCCATCGCCGCATGCCAGCGCGACTCTGCGCGCGTACCGAAGCGCGGACCCTCGACCACCACCAGCGTTCCGCCGTCGACGGGCTCCCAGTCCCGCCCGCGGGCCGCCGCGAGCGCCACTTTCCGTCCTTCGGGGCAGTACGGGTCCGCCAGGGACACATGGACCACGTTGGGCGCCGAGCCGCCTGCCAGCGGCTCGCCGTCGTAGTACGTGTCGTGCCGTGACTTCGTCCGGTCCACGAGCTGGTCCGGGACGAGCAGCGTGCCCGGCCCGTACTCGGTCCGCAGACCGCCCACCGCGCAGGGCGCGAGCACCTGGCGGACCCCGACCGAGCGCAGCGCCCACAGGTTGGCCCGGAAGTTGATGCGGTGGGGCGGCAGGTGGTGGCCGCGCCCGTGCCGGGGGAGGAAGGCGACGCGCCGTCCGGCGACCTCACCGAGGAACAGCGAGTCACTGGGGCTGCCGTAGGGAGTCGGTACCTCCACCTCGGTGACGTTCTCCAGGAACGAGTAGAACCCGGAACCGCCGATCACGCCGATCTCGGCGCGAAGGGGTGTCTCGCGGGCGGTCTCGCGCGGTGTGTCCTCTGCGTTGGCCATGGCGATCACAGTAGCCGCGCGGTTGTAGGCCGAAGGCCCCGCCCGCTGCGAACGAACGTTCGGCAAGCGGAGGGGGCCTTGGAAGGACCTTCGGCTGTGCGGCGCCTACGCGGCGGACGAACCGCTGGAAGCGGTCGTGCTGCTGGAGCTGCTGGAACTGCCGGTGGAGCCGGAGTCGCTGGAGGTGCTCGACGAGGCGGGCTTCGCGTCCGACGACGACTTCGCGGACGACGCCGGCGAGCTGCTCGACGACGAACCACGGCTGTCGTTGCGGTAGAAGCCGGAGCCCTTGAACACGATGCCGACCGCCGAGAAGACCTTCTTCAGGCGGCCCTTGCAGTTCGGGCACTCCGTCAGGGCGTCATCAGTGAACTTCTGCACCGCCTCGAGGCCCTCGCCGCACTCGGTGCACTGGTACTGGTAGGTCGGCACTTGTCTTCCTCCTGGCACTCACACTCAATGAGTGCTAACGACGATCCATAGTGACGTATTCCGCCGGATCAGTCCACTGCCACGGGCACGCGGTGACCGACACCACGTGCGACGGTCCGGCTGTGTGCCTGCGGAACGAGCCGCGAACGCAATGCCACCAGGGTGATCAGCGCGAGTGCCGTGCCCACCAGCGGCACCAGGAACGAGGTGCTCGAACCGAACGCGTCCGCAAGACGCCCCGCGACCGTCACCGCGGCTGCCTGCCCGAGGGCCACCGCGCCGGTCAGCCACGTGAACGCCTCGGTACGGGCAGAGGCCGGCACCAGCGGTTCGACCAGGGTGAAGCCGGCGATCAGCGCGGGCGCGATGCACAGGCCGACGAACAGGCCGAGCACGCCGAGGGTGACGACGGAGTCGGCCGTCCACAGCAGGGACGTGGCGGCCGTCAGGCCCAGATACCCGAGCACCAGCCGGCGTCGCGGGCCGGACTTCCAGGCGATGGCACCCACGGCGACGCCGGCCAGCATGTTGCCGGCCGCGAACATCCCATAGAGCAGTCCGCTGATCCCCGGCTGCCCGATCTCTTCTGTGAAGGCGGCGAGCGAAACCTGCATTCCGCCGAAGACGGAGCCGATCCCGAGGAACGTCACGGCGAGCACCCGTACGCCCGGCACGGACAGTGCCGAGGCGCGCTGCACCCGCTCATGGGCGTCCGGGTGGCCGAACGGCGGCTGGGTGCGGCGCTGGGCCGCGAATAGCACTCCGCCGACCAGGGTGAGAGCGGCCTCGGTGAACAGACCGGCAGCGGGGTGGACACCGGTGCACAGGGCCGTGGCCAGCACCGGTCCGACCACGAAGGTGAACTCGTCCGTGACGGACTCGAACGCCGCAGCCGTCGGCATCAGACGCGAGCCGCCGAGCTTCGCCGCCCAGCGGGCCCGCACCATCGGGCTGACCTGGGGCACCGATGCACCAGTGGGCACGGCTGCCGCGAACAGCGCCCACAGGGGCGCGTCCGCCAGTGCCAGAGCGGTCAGCGCCACGCCGGAGACGGCGTGCACGACCACGCCGGGCAGCAACACGGTGCGCTGGCCGAATCGGTCGGCGAGCTTGCCGCTCTGGGGTGCGAACAGCGCCATCGCGACCCCGGTGACGGCGGCCACGGCCCCGGCGGTGCCGTACGAGCCGGTGGTGTGCTGGACCAGCAGCACGATGCTGATCGTGAGCATCGCGAAGGGCTGCCGGGCTGCGAATCCGGGAAGCAGGAATGTCCAGGCTCCGGGGGTGCGGAGCAGCTGCCCGTAACCGGGGCGCTTGTCAGGAGCGACCGTGGACTCCACGGTCCTTGCCTTTCTGCCGCCTGGTAGCGCCACCCGGGATGCCGGGAGGGGCCGAGAGCTGTCCTCTTGCGCGTAACTGCGGTAGATACCGGTGTCCGCTGAAGGGAAGACTCGGTCGCCATACGGTCGCGCCAGCTCTGCGTCAGGCAGAGTTGGTCGTGCTGTGTGCCTTCATGGTACAGGGGTGAGGAGGGATCCCCCTCAGAAATGTGCGACGGACCGTGACGGTTCCCTGGGATTACCCGGGGCACCGGCCCGGAGGCCGCACCTGCACCTTCCATCGGTGGCCCGGCCTCAGAGGGAGACCGGGCGAACGGCCCCGAAGAGGAGGCCGAGCCTGAACGGCGGCCCGGCGAACGGCTCCGAAGCGGGAAGCCGAGCCTCAACGGCGGCCCGGCCCGGAGCCTCCGCGCCCGGTCCCCAGCCAGCCGGCCAGCTTTCCGCCCTGCCCCACCGCCCGCAGCCGCGCCTCCGCCGCATCCCGCACCGGGTCCGTCGCCACGACCAGCAGCTCGTCCCCGCGTCGCAGCACGGTGGACGGCAGCGGTACGAAGCTCTTGCCCTCGCGTACGACGAGGGTGACGGCGGCACCCGCGGGCAGCCGGAGTTCGGCGACCTCGACACCGTGCATCCGCGACTTCGCCGGGATCGCGACCGACAGCAGATGCCCGCGCAGCCGCTCCAGGGGCGCCGACTCGATGCCGAGGTCGGCCGCCTCGCTCCCGTCGCCGAGCCGTAGCGCCTTCGCCAGCCAGGGCAGTGTCGGCCCCTGCACCAGGGTGTAGACGACGACGAGCACGAAGACGATATTGAAGATCCGCCTGCTGTACTCGATCTCGTAGACCATCGGGATGGTCGCCAGGATGATGGGGACCGCTCCGCGCAGACCGGCCCATGACATCAGTGCCTTCTCCTGCCAGGCGATTCTGAACGGGAGCAGACTGAGGAACACCGACATCGGCCGCGCGACCATCGTCAGGGCCAGGCCGATCGTGACGGCCGTCCAGAAGTCGTGCACGAGCTCGTGCGGTGTCACCAGCAGGCCGAGCAGGACGAACATCCCGATCTGGGCGAGCCAGCCGAGGCCCTCGGCGAAGCCCCGGGTGGCGGGCCAGTGCGGGAGCTTCGAGTTGCCGAGCACCACGGCGGCCAGGTAGACGGCGAGGAACCCGCTGCCGTGGGCGATGGCGCCCGCCGCGTACGCCGTCACGGCGATCGCCATCACGGCGATCGGGTAGAGGCCGGAGGCGGGCAGAGCCACATGGCGCAGGGCGTAGGCGCCCAGGAACCCCATGGCGAGGCCGATGGCGGCGCCGATCGCCAGTTCGAGAATGATCTTGCCGATGAGGATGTACCAGTCCTCCACCGGACCGGCCGTCGAGAAGGCCACGACAAGGATGACGACCGGGGCGTCGTTGAAACCCGACTCGGCTTCCAGCGTGCCGGTGATGCGCGAGGGCAGTGGCACCTTGCGCAGCACGGAGAAGACCGCGGCGGCGTCCGTCGAGGAGACGACCGCGCCGATGATGAGAGCCTGGCGCCACTCCAGCCCGACCAGATAGTGCGCACCGGCCGCGGTGATGCCCACGCTCACCGCCACGCCGACGAGCGACAGTGAAGCCGCCGCGGGCAGTGCCGGTTTGACCTCCTTCCACTTGGTGCCCAGGCCGCCCTCGGCCAGGATCACCACGAGTGCGGCATAGCCGATCACCTGCGTCAGTTCGGCGTTGTCGAACTTGACGTGGAAGAACCCGTCCTGCCCTATGGCGATCCCGATGCCCAGGTACAGCAGCAGGCTCGGCAGCCCGCTCCGGGACGAGACACGCACCGCCGCGACGGCGATGAGCAGGACGAGCGAGCAGATGAGCAGGAGTTCATTGAGCTGGTGGACAGTCAGTGGCCGATCCTTCCCTTCATGTCTGCCGCGCCGGAACGTTCCTCCGGGGGCGACACCTCGCCAGACACTTCGTTACCTTACCTAATCGTTAACGTTTTCTTGATGCTCGGTGATCGATTGGATCGCCAGTTCGATAGCTGCGATCTTGCGACGATGTCGACATGGCGTTACTGATACCGCGTCCGGGCCGGTTTCGCGCTGCGCCTATGGTTGCTCCAGCACTCACTTGGACCACCCTGCCCCTCGAAGGACAGCGATGCCCTCCTCCACAGCCGCCCCCGAGGCAGCCGCCCCGGCGGTCGAAGCGCCCGTTAAGAAGAAGGGGCGACGCGCCCGTCTGATCGTGATCGTGCTGGTGCTGGCGCTGATCGGGACCGTCGGCTGGGGCTCTTACTGGGGCCTGAGTACGGTCCGCGCCTCGTTCCCGCAGACGACCGGGACGATCGAACTCCCCGGTCTGTCGGGCCGTGTCGAGGTGAAACGGGACGGCAACGGGATCCCGCAGATCTACGCGAACAGCGACGAGGACCTGTTCCGCGCACAGGGATACGTGCACGCCCAGGACCGCTTCTGGGAGATGGACGTCCGCCGCCATGTCACCGCCGGCCGGCTCTCCGAGATGTTCGGCTCCGGCCAGGTCGACACGGACGCCTACCTGCGGACTCTTGGCTGGCGCAGGGTGGCCCAGCAGGAGTACGACAACGTCCTGTCGAAGGAGACCAAGGAGTACCTCCAGGCGTACGCCGCCGGGGTCAACGCGTATCTCGCCGGGCGGGAGAACGACGACATCTCGGTCGAGTACGCCGCGCTCGGCTTCACGAACGACTACAAGCCGGAGAAGTGGTCACCGGTCGACTCGGTGGCCTGGCTCAAGGCGATGGCCTGGGACCTGCGCGGCAACATGCAGGACGAGATCGACCGGTCGCTGATGAGCAGCAGGCTGAGCGCTCAGCAGATCAAGGAGCTCTACCCGGACTATCCGTACGAGCTGCATCAGCCGATCGTCCAGGGCGGGGCCGTCGACACCGGCAGCGGGAAATGGGACCCGAAGGCGGACCCGGCTTCCCAGCAGCAGTCCTCGCAGCGGGGCGGCAACGGCGGCAGCGACGGGACCGGCACCGATGCCTCGGCCGCGACCGGAAACGACGCCCCGGGTTCGTCCCAGGGCACGCAGTCGCAGATGGACGCCATCGCTTCGCTCTCGTCACTCTCCCGGGTCGCCGACTCCCTCGACAAGGTCCCGACCCCGCTCGGCCCCAACGGCAACGGCATCGGATCCAACTCCTGGGTCGTCTCCGGCGACCTCACCACCACCGGCAAGCCGCTGCTCGCCAACGACCCGCACCTCGCGCCGCAGCTGCCCTCGCTCTGGTCCCAGATGGGGCTGCACTGCCGCGCTGTCTCGGACGACTGCGCCTTCGACGTCGCCGGCTACACCTTCTCGGGTATGCCGGGCGTGATCATCGGACACAACCAGGACATCGCCTGGGGCTTCACCAACCTCGGCGCCGACGTCACCGACCTCTACCTGGAGCGCGTCACCGAGCAGGGCTACACCTCCGGCAGCAAGGTCAAGCCGTTCACGACGCGCGAGGAGACCATCAAGGTCGCGGGCGGTCAGAGCCACACGATCCTGGTCCGCGAGACCCAGCACGGGCCGCTGATCTCCGACCGCAGCGAGGAGCTCGAGACGGTCGGCGAGCGCGCCCCCATCAAGGGCGCCGCCCCGGACCGTGGTGAGGGCTACGCGGTGGCGCTGAAGTGGACCGCGCTGAGTCCGGGCAAGTCCATGGACGCGGTCTTCAGGATCAACCGCGCCAAGGACTGGAAGGGCTTCAGGGCCGCGGCCAAGGACTTCGAGGTTCCGTCCCAGAACCTGATCTACGCCGACACCAAGGGCCACATCGGCTACCAGGCCCCCGGCAGGATCCCCGTACGCTCCAAGAAGTACGACGGCTCGATGCCGACGCCCGGCTGGGATCCGACGTCCGACTGGAAGGGCTACATCCCCTTCGACGAGCTGCCGTACGAGTACGACCCTCAGCGCGGCTACATCGTGACCGCCAACCAGTCCGTCGTGGACGCCAGGAAGTACCCGCACCCGATCACGTCGGACTACGGCTACGGTTCCCGCAGTCAGCGGATCAACGACCTCATCGAGTCGAAGATCAAGGACGGCGGGAAGATCTCGACGGATGACATGCGCACCATGCAGATGGACAACAGCAGCGAGATCGCCAGGCTGCTGACCCCGTACCTGCTGAAGGTCGATGTGTCCGACCCCTATGTCCGCGAGGCCCAGAAGCTTCTCGAGGGCTGGGACTACACACAGGAGCCGGACTCGGGGGCCGCCGCTTACTTCAACGCGGTCTGGCGCAATCTCCTCAAGCTGGCCTTCGGTAACAAGCTGCCCAAGGAGCTCAGGGTCAAGGACGAGTGCCTCAACGTCCGCCCGGCCGACAGTACGGGCCCGGTCGACGACCTGAGCCGCCTGGTGCGCGAGTGCGGGCAGCGCGAGGCCTCGTCGGCCCAGCCGGACGGCGGTGACCGCTGGTACGAGGTGGTACGCGGGCTGCTGAAGAACGAGGCCAGTGAGTGGTGGCAGACCCCGCCGAACCGTCAGGAGACCGCCACCGCGACCCGTGACCAGCTGCTGGCCCGGGCGCTGGACGACGCCCGCTGGGAGCTCACCGCCAAGCTCGGCAAGGACGTCTCGAGCTGGAACTGGGGCCGGTTGCACCAGCTGACCCTGAAGAACCAGACCCTCGGCACCAGCGGCCCGGGTTTCCTTCAGTGGATGCTCAACCGTGGGCCGTGGAACCTCGGCGGCGGCGAGGCCGCGGTCAACGCGACCGGCTGGAACGCGGCGGGCGGCTACGAGGTGATCTGGGTGCCGTCGATGCGGATGATCGTCAACGTCGGAGACTGGGACAAGTCCCGCTGGATCAATCTGGCCGGCGCCTCCGGGCACGCCTACCACGCGCATTACACCGACCAGACGGAGAAGTGGGCCAGGGGCGAGCTCCTGGACTGGGCCTACGGGGATCAGGCGGTCGCCGCAAAGACGGAGGACACGCTGACCCTGAGTCCGTGACCGGCAGGCGCTGACCGGGCAGGCCGCTGAGATCGCCCAGGCCGCTCAGACCGCGAACCTGCGGACGCCCTCCGGCGTCACCACCGCGTGTACGGGGTGGTCGTGCGGTTCCTCCGGGACCCGCGCGACCACCTCGTTCGGGTAGAGGAGCACGACAAGGGCCGGGCGGGCGGACGCGGCTTCGAGCCGGGCGAGGACACGGTCGTACGAGCCCCCGCCGCGGCCGAGGCGCAGACCCCGCTCGTCCACCGCGAGCCCGGGCAGCAGCACGGCCTGCGCATCGAGGACGGCCTCGGGTCCGAGCCGCGGGCCGGCCGGTTCCAGCAGCCCGCGCCCGGCGGCCGCCAGCCGGTTCGCGCCTTCGTACTCCGCCCAGTCGAGGTCGTTGTCGGCCATCAGCACGGGGAGCAGCACGCGTACGCCCCCGGCGCGCAGCGCGTCGAGCAGCGCGCGGGTGCCGGGCTCGCGCCCCACCGACACATAGGCGGCCACGGTGCGGGCGGAGGCGAGCTCAGGGAGTTCGAGCGCGTGCCGGGCGAGAACCGCAGCGGCTTCCCCGGCGTCCTCGGCGGACAGCAGGCGCCGGGCGCCGAGCAGTTCACGACGCAGAGCCTCTTTCGCGCCCTTTCCGGACAGGTCGGACGGATCGCCATCCACAGCAGCCTCGCAAACCTCAGTCAATGCGCCTTTATGAGAGGAAAGTTAACCGGAGGCTCATCCTGCTCCCAAAGCCACCCGATAGGGTGCTCCGCATGACTGAGTCGCACAGGAACAGCCCCAGGATCAGCAAGGCTGTCATCCCCGCCGCGGGCCTGGGAACCCGGTTCCTGCCCGCGACAAAGGCCACTCCCAAGGAGATGCTGCCTGTAGTCGACAAGCCCGCCATCCAGTACGTCGTCGAGGAGGCGGTGGGCGCCGGGCTGTCGGACGTCCTCATGGTCACCGGCCGGAACAAGCGGCCCCTCGAGGACCACTTCGACCGCAACTACGAGCTGGAGGAGGCGCTGCGGCGCAAGGGCGACGCCCAGCGTCTCGGCAAGGTGCAGGAGTCCAGCGACCTCGCCACGATGCACTATGTGCGCCAGGGTGACCCCAGGGGCCTCGGCCACGCCGTGCTGTGCGCGGCGCCGCACGTGGGGGACCAGCCCTTCGCCGTGCTGCTGGGTGACGACCTGATCGATCCGCGCGACCCGCTGCTGTCCCGCATGGTCGACATCCAGGAGCGTGAAGGCGGCAGCGTCATCGCTCTCATGGAGGTCGAGCCCTCCCAGATCGGGCTCTACGGCTGCGCCGCCATCGAGCCCACCGGTGAAGCGGACGTGGTCCGGGTCACCGGTCTGGTCGAGAAGCCCGACCCGGCCGAGGCGCCGAGCAGTTACGCGATCATCGGCCGCTATGTCCTCGACCCCGCGATCTTCGAGATACTCCGCAAGACCGAGCCGGGCCGCGGCGGCGAGATCCAGCTGACCGACGCGCTTCAGAAGCTCGCCGTCGACGAGAAGGTCGGCGGCCCCGTGCACGGCGTCGTCTTCAAGGGCCGGCGTTACGACACCGGTGACCGCGGCGACTACCTGCGTGCCATTGTCAGACTCGCGTGCGAACGTGAAGACCTGGGACCGGACTTCCGGGCCTGGCTCCGCCGTTACGTCACCGAGGAGATGTAGCACTTTGAGCAGTACGGCAACTCCGTCCGCAGGCCAGGGTGGCGGCCGCAAGGACCGTACGGACGCACACGCGGCCGCGGTGTGGTCAGTGGACGAGCACCTGAAGGACATCCTCGCCACGGTCCGCCCGCTGGAGCCGATCGAGCTCCAACTGCTCGACGCCCAGGGCTGCGTCCTGGTCGAGGACGTGACCGTACCCGTCGACCTGCCCCCCTTCGACAACAGCTCGATGGACGGCTACGCGGTCCGGGTGACCGATATCGCGGGTGCGAGCGAGGAGTTCCCCGCGGTCCTCGCCGTCATCGGGGACGTCGCCGCGGGCAGCGGCGGGCTGAGCGGCGGTGGCGAAGTGGGCCCGGGGCAGGCCGCCCGCATCATGACCGGTGCACCGCTGCCGCCCGGTGCCGAGACCGTCGTACCGGTCGAGTGGACCGACGGCGGCGGCGGCGGGGGTGCCGCCACGGCCATGCGCCCGGCCGGGCACGCTCCCGAAGGCGCGAGCGGCGAGGTCAGGGTCCACCGGTCCGCGGGCCCACGGGCCCACGTCAGGGCCCGCGGCAGCGATGTGCGCTCCGGCGACCTCGCCCTGGCGGCGGGCACGGTTCTCGGCCCTCCGCAGATCGGACTGCTCGCCGCGATCGGCCGGGGCACAGTCCGGGTGCGTCCCCGTCCGCGTGTGGTCGTGCTCTCCACCGGCAGTGAGCTGGTCCAGCCGGGGGAGGAGCTCAGCGAGGCCAAGATCTACGACTCCAACAGTTTCGCGCTCACCGCGGCGGCCAGGGACGCGGGGGCCATCGCCTATCGCGTCGGAGCGGTCACCGATGACGCCGCCGAGCTGCGTGCCACGATCGAGGACCAGCTGGTCCGCGCCGATCTGATGGTCACCACCGGTGGGGTCAGCGTCGGTGCGTACGACGTCGTCAAGGAGGCGCTGTCGACGGTCGGCGACGCGCACGGCGATACCGCCGACACGGACACCGAAGAGGAGCGCGACACGGAGGAGCAGGCCACGGGGGTGAGCTTCCGTACGCTCGCCATGCAGCCGGGCAAACCGCAGGGCTTCGGCCCGATCGGTCCCGACCGCACCCCTCTGCTGGCACTGCCGGGCAACCCGGTGTCGTCGTATGTGTCCTTCGAGTTGTTCGTACGCCCCGCCATCCGCGCCCTGATGGGTCTGAAGGACGTCCACCGCCCGCAGGTGCGCGCCGAGCTGCGGGCCGACAAGGCGCTGTTCTCTCCTGCCGGCAAGCGCCAGTTCCTGCGAGGCGCCTACGATGCGGAGAAGGGCACCGTCACCCCGGTCGGCGGCAGCGGATCCCATCTGGTCGCGGCCCTCGCTCAAGCCGACTCGCTCATCGTGGTCCCCGAGGCCGTCACCTCCCTTGAGCCGGGCACCGAGACGGAGGTGATCCTGCTCGGCTGAGCGCCCCGCCGTGGCGGTACGGTGTCTCACCACACAGTGACCGGGAGCCACAGCAATGAGTGCGCAGCAAGGACTCACCCACATCGACGAGGCGGGGGCGGCCCGCATGGTCGATGTCTCCGAGAAGGCCGTCACCGCGCGCACCGCATGCGCGAGCGGCCGGGTCCTCGTCTCGCCGCGCGTCGTCGAGCTGCTGCGCGGTGAGGGCGTACCCAAGGGTGACGCCCTCGCCACCGCCCGTATCGCGGGCATCATGGGCGCCAAGCGCACTCCTGAGCTGATCCCGCTGTGCCATCCGCTTGCGCTCTCCGGTGTGAAGCTGGATCTCGCTGTGGCCGACGACGCCGTGGAGATCCGGGCGACCGTGAAGACCACGGACCGGACGGGGGTCGAGATGGAGGCCCTGACTGCGGTCTCGGTGGCGGCGCTGACCGTCGTCGACATGGTCAAGGCCGTGGACAAGGCCGCGGTCATCACCGATGTACGGGTCGAGGAGAAGACAGGCGGCAAGTCGGGCGACTGGTCGCGCCCGGAGGCCGCTGGGAAGGACGGACGGTGAGCCCCGGCGCCCACCGGTATCGCGCCCTGGTCGTGACCGCGTCGAACCGCGCCTCCGCCGGTGTGTACGAGGACAAGGGCGGTCCCCTGCTCGTCGAGGGGCTCGTCGGGATGGGCTTCGAGACCGACGGCCCCAGGGTCGTTCCCGACGGTGACCCGGTCGAGACCGCCCTCCGCGAAGGTGTCGCCGCGGCGTACGACGTCATCCTCACCACCGGGGGCACGGGCGTCTCACCGACCGACCGCACTCCTGACGCCACCCGCCGGGTGCTGGACTACGAGATCCCCGGCATCCCGGAGGCGATCCGGGCCCACGGGCTGGCCGAAGTCCCCGCGGCGGCCCTCTCCCGTGGTCTCGCCGGTGTCGCGGGTGGCCGCACCCTGATCGTCAACCTGCCGGGATCGACGGGCGGGGTACGGGACGGGCTCGACGTCCTCGCCCGGATCCTGCGGCATGCCGTGGACCAGATCCACGGAGGCGACCACCCGAGAACCTCGGGCCACCCCGGGAGCTCGCTCTGAACACACACAGCTGGCCCGTGGTTCTGACGGACGGTGATGTCACCCTCCGCCCGATAAAGCTGCGCGACCAGCGTGCCTGGCGCGAGGTGAACCAGCGCAACCGGGACTGGCTGCGCCCTTGGGAGGCGACGATCCCGCCCCCGGCCCCCGGTGCGCCCATGGCGCAGCGCCCCACGTACCGCCAGATGGTCCGCCATCTGCGGGCCGAGGCCCACTCCGGCCGGATGCTTCCCTTCGTGGTCGAGTACCAGGGACGGCTGGTCGGTCAGCTGACGGTGGCCGGGATCACCTGGGGTTCGATGTGCTCGGGTCACGTGGGCTACTGGGTCGACCGTGATGTCGCCGGACGCGGGGTCATGCCGACGGCCGTCGCGCTCGCCGTCGACCACTGCTTCCGGGCGGTCGGGCTGCACCGCATCGAGGTGTGCATTCGGCCCGAGAACGGTCCGAGCCGCAGGGTCGTCGAAAAACTCGGATTCCGGGAAGAGGGCATGCGGCCCCGCTATCTCCATATCGACGGCGGATGGCGGGACCATCTGGTCTTCGCGCTCACAGCCGAGGAGGTGCCGGAGGGACTGCTGCGCCGCTGGCACCAGGGACGCGCAGCCCGGCGCGAGAAATGAAAAAGTTGTTCGAATTTATGTGCGACTCGATCGTCGGGCGATCCTAAGAATCACAAAAAAAGTCAGTGATATCAGCCAGATCGTGCGACACACCGGGCCAATTGGCCGATGCCGTCGCGCGAACCCCTCTACGGTGTGAGGCGTGAGCAGCAGCGGCCTCATCTACGCAGTCATCGTCGGGGCCTGGGCCGCCTACTTGGTGCCCATGTGGCTCCGCAGGCAGGACGAGCTCAACGAGGCTCGTCCGACGGAACGCTTCAGCACAGCCATCCGGCTCCTGTCCGGCCGGGCAGGTATGGAGCGCCGGTACGCCAAGGAGCTGCGCGAGCGCACCGCGGAGGAAGAGGCGACCGCCGACGCCGATCCGGACGCCGGGGCGGAACCACCGAGTTCCGTCGACGTCCGGTCCTTCGCCGCGCCCCCGGCCCTTACCGAGGCGCGCATCCGACCCCCGGCGCGTGGACCGCGCCCCAACGGAGCGGCCGCAGCGCGGGCCCGGCGCTCGAAGGCGCTCGCGCGCCGCAGGCGCACCACGGTGCTGCTCTTCCTCGCCTTCACCCTCGGCGCGATCGTCGCCGCGGTCGGCGGGCTCCACCTGCTGTGGGCACCCGCCGCCCCGGCGGTCCTGCTCAGCGCCTACATCGCGCATCTGCGGGCGCAGGAGCGCCGCCGGTTCGTCTACGTCATGGACCGGCGCCGTGCCGAGGCAGCCGCACAGCGCCTGCGGGAGAAGGGCTCCCGTACCCGGCAGCCCGCCGCTGTGGAAGCGGACGAGCAGACCGAGGCGCACCCCGCCCCGGAGCCGGCCCCGAGGATCTCCCGCCAGGAGGCGGGCCGCCGTGCCCTGGTCGAGCAGACCGACCACGCCGAATGGGTCGACCAGCAGCGCGACCCCGGCCCGGCCCGCGGCGACAGCTGGGACCCGGTCCCGGTGCCCCTCCCCACGTATGTCACCGCCCCGGTCGCCCCCCGCGCCGCCGGCGGCATCGATGTCACGGATCCCGACACCTGGAGCGCGTCCCGCTCCTCCACGGCCGAACCGGCCCCCCCGAATCCGCCCCGCCAGCGCACCACCCCACCCCCGCGCCGCACCCGCGACCACGGCCGCACCCCGCTCTTCGACCAGTACGCCGACGACGACCGCCCCCGCGCGGCCAACGAGTGACATTCACCGAGAAGCCCGGAGCGCCTTGGGTACCGTGCCTCGGGTGACCTGCGAGGAACGGATTTCCAAGCACCCCGATCGGGATGCTAGGGTTTCACTCGTTGCAAGGGCCTGTGGCGCAGACTGGTAGCGCACCTCGTTCGCATCGAGGGGGTCAGGGGTTCAAATCCCCTCAGGTCCACAACACGTGAAGCCCCTGCCGGGGAAATCCGGCAGGGGCTTTGACGTGCCCTACAGCAGTGAAATGCAGCAATGGACCTGCGCGTCGCGATGCGCATGGTGCATGTCGGGAGTGGCCAGGAGTGAACCACAGGCTCTCGCGCGCGAGCTCGTTTGCCGTGGCACGGACCTTCACGGTCCCACGGACAGTCCCGGACGGGAGCCACCACGGCGGACCGGTTCGGGAAACGCGGCGAAGGCTGCCGCGAGCCGGTCGCGCAGGGGCGCTGCGCAGGGGTGGGGGGCGCGGCGTGGTGTGATCGTGTAGATGCCGCGGGTCGGGGGGTCTACCAGGCCCACGGTGGTGACGTCCGTTCGCAGCGCGCAGGTCAGCACGCCGGGGATCAGCGCGATCGCATGGCCGGTTGCGACCAGGGCCAGCTTGCCGAGCAGATCGGCCGCGGTGAGGTCTATGCGGACGCTGACTCCGGCGCGGGCGGCGTGCTGGCGCAGGAGCGCTGCCGAGCCGTCGTTGTCCTCGACCCAGATCTCGTCGGCCAGCCTCCGCATGTGCACAGGGCCGCTACCGGCCTGTGGATGGTCGACGGGCAGGGCGACGACCATGTCGTCAAGCCCGAGGAACCACCGTTCGACCCGCAGGTCGTGGGGCAGCCCCGGTGGTGCGTCGGTGACGACGGCGATGTCGAGATCTCCGGCGATCACGCGCTGGTGCAGTTGGGCGCTCAGTCCGGGGCGCAGGCTCCAGCGGATGGATCCGGTCTGCTCCAGCAGGCCACGGATGGCCTCGGGGACGACGCCTGCGGCAAGAGAGGGTGTCGCGCCGACGGTCAACGGCCGGTTGTACGCTCTGCCGCCGGCGTCTCGTGCGGCGCGTACGGCACGGTCGGCCTCATTGAGTGTGGCCACGGCGTGGTGGCGGAACACCTCGCCGGCCGGTGTCGGGCGCACGCCGCGCGCATGGCGCTCCATCAGGGGCACGCCGAGTTGCCGCTCCAGTCCGGCGATCTGGCGGGATACGGCGGACTGCGTGTGATGCAGTTCGGCGGCTGCCGCCGAGAGCGAACCGAGCCGGCAAACCGTCACGAAGGTTCGCCACACGGTCAGTTCCATGGGCTCAGTATGCCTTTTCGGTATGCGCGTCCCGCAGGGCTGTCCTGCGACTTCTGCGCTTGTCGCAGCAGTGGCGATGCACCACGCTGGCGCGTATGACCACTCCAAAGACCATTGCCGTACTCGGCCTGGGGCGGATGGGCACCGCCTTCGCGACCCGACTGTCCGCGCAGGGCTGGGACGTTGTCGGCTGGACACGCTCCGGGCACAGCTCGGACGGAGTCACCACGACGGGGGACCCTAAAGACGCCGTGGCGAAGGCCGACCTCGTACTCCTTGCGTTGTTCGACGGCCCGGCCTGCCGGGAGGTGCTGGACGATGTCCGTGACTCGCTGCGCACGGACGCGATCGTGCTGAACACCAGCACCATCGCTCCTGCCGAAGCATCGGAGCTGGCACGGGAGTTCGGTCCGTCCTACGTGCACGCGCCCGTGGTCGGCTCGGTGCCGGTAGTCGCTGCCGGAACCCTGTCCATCCTCGCCGCCGCCGAGCAGGGCACGCTCGATCGAGCCCGCCCGGTGCTGGAAGCGCTGGGCACCGTGCGACGCGTCGATGACGCGGCCGCCGCCGCCGCGCTCAAGCTGGTCGCCAACAGCAGCCTCGCCGGTGCCGTCCTCGCTCTGCGTGAGTCACTGCGTCAGGCCGACGCCCTCGGCCTGCCCCGTGCCCAGGTGCTGGACGTCCTCGAGCTCGGTCAGCTCGGAGGGCTGGTGGCGCGCAAGCGGGCCTTCCTCGCCGACCAGCCGGCCGCTGCCGCGGCGGAATTCACGATCGGTGCGCTGGCCAAGGACATGGCTCTGCTGGCGGCCGCCTCGGACGCCCCCCTGCGCAGTGCGGCCGATCTGGCCGGCACTTCTGCCGACCCTGAGGCCGACATCGCCTTTGCGGCCACCGCACCCGCAGTGGACGACGCCGTGCTCGAGCCGCTCCGCGCCTACATCCGCGGGCATGCCACGGGCGACTCGAGTCATTTCCGCGACGCCTTCCTGCCGACCGCTCACATCGAGGGAATCCGGGAAGGCGCTTTCGTCTCGTGGCCCTTGGACGAGTACTGCGGTCTTCCTGTCTTCCAGGGGCGGCCGGCCCCGGACGAAGCGACGCGCTCTCGCTGTATCGACGCCATTGACGTTCATGAAACGGTCGCGACCGCGACCATGACGCTCAGGCACGGTGCGGACACGTTCACCGACATCTTCCTGCTGGTCCGCGTCGACGACGGCTGGCGCATCGCCAACAAGGCTTACCACCGGCAAACCTGAGGAGACGTGAGCGGTTTTCCGCGAGCTCTGTCTTCGCGGTGGACCGGGTCTCCGGGCCGGTGAGTGCGGCGCCGGTCCGGCCTTCACGCTGGGAGCCCCGCTCGGACCGAAGCGGACCGTGCGGGGTTTCGGTGTTCACGGGGTCTTCGCGGACCGCGGGTCATGCGGGGGCTTTGGGGCTGATGCTGTCTTGGAGGCAGGTGGGGCGGGAGGCTTGTGCCGTCTGGCGAGTTCTTGCCAAGACCTTGGCAAGTGCAAAGCTGGGCGGACTAATCTGGCGTCATGGCCATCGACCCACGCGCCCCCGGTCCCGAGTACCTCGCATTCTGGAAGGAGCCGCACCTGTGCACGCTGACGACACTGCGCCCGGACGGAAGCCCGCATGTCGTTCCGGTCGGGGTGACGTACGACCCCGCGGCCCGTATCGCCAGGATCATCACGCGCAAGGCGAGCAGGAAGGTCGCCCATCTCGTGGCCTCCGGAGCGAGGCCCGCGCGGGTCGCGGTCTGCCAGGTGGACCGTGGGCGCTGGGCCACCCTGGAAGGCGTCGCCCGTGTCCGCACCGAGCCGGGGGCCGTCGCCGACGCCGTGGCACGGTACGCCGAGAGATACGGCCGCACGCCGGGTCCTGACCCCGATCGCATACTTGTCGAGATCGCTTTGGACCGTGCCATGGGCAACGTCTGAGGGAAATGTGCGAAGGGTGACGTGGGGTGACGGCGAAGAGGACGCCCGAGGACGGGCAACTGCTGTACGGGTGCATGGGACTTGGCGGCACATGGGGTGCCGAGGCCTACGGCGCCGAGGACATCGCCGCGGCTGAGGCCGCTGTCATAGCCGCGCTCGAGATCGGGATCACCACCTTCGACCACGCCGACATCTACCGGCACGGAAAGTCCGAATCCGTCTTCGGGGAGGTGCTCGCCCGCACTCCGGGGCTGCGTGCGCGGATCGTCATTCAGACGAAATGCGGTATCCGGCTCGCCGACGGCGCGAACCCCGGGATCTACGACCTGCGCGGGCAGACCATCATGCGGCGGGTCGAGGAGAGCCTGGAGCGGCTGCGCACCGATGTCATCGACGTGTTGCTGCTGCACCGGCCGGACCCGCTGGCCGACCCCGACGACATCGCCGAAGCGCTGACGTCACTGCACCGGCAGGGCGTGGTGCGGCGGTTCGGGGTGTCCAACATGGGGGCGGCGCAGATAGCTCCGCTCCAGGCGCGCCTGGAAGTGCCCATCGTGGCCAATCAGCTGGAGATGAGTCTGCTGCGTCGCGAGTGGCTCGAGGCCGGGATCGCCGTCAACACGTCCGAGGCGGCGGCGAACGGCTTCCCCTTCGGGACGCTCGAATTCTGCCGGGAGCAGGGGATCGAGCTCCAGGCATGGGGAGCGTTGGCGCAGGGACGGTTCACCGGACGCCAGGACAGCCCGCAGGAGCACGCCACCGGGCGCCTCATATCCTCCCTGGCCGAGGCGAAGGGCACGACTCCGGAGACGATCCTGCTGTGGTGGTTGCAGCGGCACCCCGCGCGGATCGCACCCGTGATCGGCACGGCGAGTCCGGAGCGCATCCGCGCCTGCCGGGGAGCCATGGGCCGGCGACCCGAGCTCAGTCACGAGGAGTGGTACGCGATCTGGCTGGCGGCACGCGGGGTTCCGCTGCCCTGAGGCAGGAGGGGGAGCCAGACGGTAGAGGGGGAGTCAGGCGGTGGCGGGGCAGTGCTCGTGCCCGATGCCGCACGTGCCCGGATCCCGTACAGCCGCCCGCAGTGGCGCCCAGATCAGCTCGCCCCGGACCCGGGTGTCGCTGCTTCCCGGGTGCGTGGCGCGCTGAAGAGGGCAGCCGTCACGGAGTCACATCGCGCGGCGGTTTGCCGTCCAGGTAGTCGACGACGTTCTGGAGCGCTGCCAGGGCGATGCGGACCAGGGTCTCCCGGGTGACGCCGCCGACGTGGGGGGACAGCACCACGTTCGGAGCCTTCAGCAGGCGCAGGGCGGCGGTCGGGGGTTCGGGGTCGAAGACGTCGATGCCCGCGCCCGCCAGGGTGCCCGAGGTCAGGGCGTCGGCGAGGGCGTCCTGGTCGACGAGGGCGCCGCGAGCGGTGTTGACGAGGAAGGAGGTGGGCTTGAGCAGGGCGAGGCGTTCGGCGTTGATCAGATGACGTGTCTCATCGGTCAGTGGCGCATGGAGGCTGATGTAGTCGGAGGTACGCAGCAGATCCTCCAGGGGGACGTGCTGGGCGTCGCCGAGAAGGGCCTCGGTCTCCGGGGCGACCCGGCGTGGACCGGTGTACAGGATGGTCATGTCGAACGCGAGCGCGCGGCGGGCGACTTCCTGGCCGATGTGGCCCAGGCCGACGATGCCGAGGGTCTTGCCGGACAGCTCGGTGATCGACTGCTGGAGTCGCGGCAGAGCCCAGTCTGCGTCCACGAGCGCGGTGTGGGCCGGGACCAGCTGCTTGGCGAGTGCGAGCATCAGGGCGAAGACCTGCTCCGCCACGTTCTGCTTCTCCGCGCCGCTGGAGCCGATGTTGCAGACGGGGATGGCGCGGGCGCGCGCGGCGTCCTTGTCGACGTAGTCGTAGCCGTGGCTCGCGCACTGCACCAGCTCCAGCGAGGGCGCGGCGGCGATGTGGTCCGCGGTGACCGGCCCGAGGCCGGTGATGACGACATGCGCCTCGCGCAGGGCGGCGGGGTCCTCGTCCGTGGCCTCCACCACGGTCACCCGGGCGCCGGGGACGAGCCCGGCGAGCGCGGCCCCGGCGGCACGGCCGCCCATGTGAGGGGGGACCACGGCGAGTATGTGCTTGGCGGCGTCGGCGGGGGCGGTCATGCGGATCCCTCCACAGGGGTGTCGGAGACGAGGTCGTCGGGGCTCAGCGAGGTGGGGCCGGAGTGTCCGGACAGGGCGAGAGTGAGGTCGAGCTCGGCGAGCAGACAGCGGATGACGTGCTCCACGCCCGCCTGGCCGTCGAGGCCGAGTCCGTACGCGTACGGGCGGCCCACCAGCACCCCGCCGGCGCCGAGTGCAAGGGCCTTGACGATGTCGTCACCGGTGCGGATGCCGCTGTCGAAGAGCACAGTGAGCCGGTCGCCGACCGCTTCGGCCACGCGTGGCAGCGCATCGGCCGCGGCCACGGACCCAGCGACCTGCCGGCCGCCGTGGTTGGAGACCACCACGCCGTCCATGCCCGCGTCCGCCGCGAGCCGGGCGTCGTCCGGGTGCAGGATGCCCTTGAGCACGATGGGACCGTCCCAGTGCTCTCGCAGGAAAGCGAGATCCGGCCAGGTCTTGGCCGGGTCGGCGAACATGCCCACGAAGTGCATCACGGCCGCGTTCGGGTCCTCGTGCACCGGCTTGGCGAGACCCGCCCGGAAGGCGGGGTCGCTGAAGTAGTTGGCCGTGCCCACCCCGTGCAGGAACGGCAGATACGCCTGGTCGAGATCGCGGGGGCGCCAGGCCAGCAGGGGGGTGTCCAGGGTGACGAACATCGCGGTGAACCCGGCCGCCTTCGCCCGTGCCAGGAAGCTGGCCGTCACCTCACGGTCCTTGGCCCAGTAGAGCTGGAACCAGCGTTCGCCGTCGCCCATCGCCTCGGCGACCTGCTCCATGGGCGTACTCGACGCCGAGGACAGGATGTACGGCACTCCGCGGGCCGCCGCCGCGCGGGCCGCGGCGCACTCCGCGTCCGGGTGCATGATCGACAGCACCCCCACGGGGGCGAGCGCCAGCGGTGCCGGGACCGACCGTCCCAGTAGCTCGACCGACAGATCCCGCTCGTGCACGTCCCGCAGCACACGCGGCACGATGCGCCAGCGGTCCAGGGCGGCGCGGTTGGCGCGGGCGGTGCTGCCGTTGCCCGCGCTCCCCGCCACATAGCCGAAGGGGCCGGGGCCGAGGCGGTGTTCGGCCAGCTCCTCCAGCCTGCTCAGATCGGTGGGCAGCCGCGGTACGGCTCCGGTCATGCCGTGGAGATAGATCTCGTACTGGAAGTCCGCCCAGTGCGTGGCCATACCTGTGGTCCGCCTCTCGTCCTCGAGACTCGTGGGACTGCGCGCGCTGCACGTGCCGATCCTTGCGACAGTGACAAGGGGCGTCCAGACGCGGCCGTGCTGGTGCGCACATCGGGCCGCTGCGATTATCACCAGGTGACAAGTGAGCGGGACAGGGTCGTGCAGGGGCTGGCCGACGATCCGCGGGTGGTCGAGCGGGTGGTCGAGCGGATCACCGACGTGGTGCACAGACAGGTCCCGGCATACGCCGCGCTCGACGGCAGCAGACTGCCGGAGGTACGCGCCATCGCGGCCTGGGCGCTCGAGCGGCTGCTGCGGCTGTGGGCCGACGACGGTGAGCTGGGGCCCGCGGACCTGCGACGGTTCCGGGGGATCGCGGCCGCGCGCGCCGCGGATGGCCGCCCGGTGCAGGCCGTGCTGCGCGCCTACCGGGTCGCGGCGGCGGTGATCGTGGACGAGATCGCGGCCCACGCTCCCCGGCTCACGGCGCACGATGCCTTCGCGCTCACCCGGCAGCTGCTGGCGGCGCTCGACACGCTCTCCGAGGTGATGGCCACGGCGTACGCGGCGGCCAGCGAGCATCTGGCGGGTGATCGCGACCAGGCTCTGCGGCTGCTGCTCGACGATCTCATCGCGGGGCGGCACGCCTCGGTCGGAGCTCTCACCGACCGGGCGGCCCGGCTCGGGGTCCAGCTCCCCGATCCGTACTGCCTGCTGGTGGCCGAGCCGGTCGACCCGGACGGCGGGCCGTACATCACCCAGGACGCGGCGACCGGTCTGCTCGCCTCGCTCGGGGACACCGCGCCCACCGGTGGAGCGAGCACGCCGATCGCGACGACCCGTGGTCAGCGGGCCGTGCTCCTGCTGCCCGCCGCCGTCGCCGATGTCCCCAAGGCACTGCGGGAGCGCGGCTGGCGGGGCTGCGCCGTCGGGGGCGAGAGTCTGGACCGGATCGCCGTCGCCCACCGCCTCGCCGTGGACGCGCTGGACACCGCGCCCGTGCACGCCCACCACCCGGAGCGGGTGCTCACGGAGGCCGACGCGCATGTACTCGCCCTGCTGGCCGGGCACCCCGTCGCGGCCCCCGACCGGATCGGCCGCCTCGTGCTCGGTCCGCTCGCCCACCCCGGCCAGCGGCATCTGCTGGTGGCCCTGACCGCGTACGTCGACGCCGGCTCGGCCACCGCCGCCGCGCGGGCCCTGCATCTGCACCCGCAGTCCCTGCGCTACCGGCTGCGCCGCATCCGCGAGCTCACGGGCCGCGATCCGCGTGACCCCTGGCAGCGGCTCACGCTCGACATCGCCCGTACGGTGATGACGGGGGCGGGGGGGTGACGCACACGGAAAGGCGAGGCCGGTGGGAACGGAATCCCCACCGGCCCGCCGCGTGTGCCTCAGATGCTCATGTACTCAGGACGCCTGCGCCTTGTCGTACAGCGCCTTCGCGTCATTGCCGAAGTACGGACCGAACATGCGGTTCGGGATGAAGACGTAGCCGAAGCTGTTCACCGACGCCTGGAGGCCGGTGCCGGTCGACTCGTTGAACCCGGCGAACCAGGGGCCGCCGCTGGAGCCACCGGTCATGTTGCACGCGATGCCGTGGTCCTGGGTGAACAGCCAGTCCTTGGAACTGTTGCCGCTGCAGTAGATCAGCTTCGTGCCGTCGTACGGGGCGGCGGCCGGGAAGCCGAACGCGTACATCTTCTGGTTGTAGCCACCGTTGAACTGCACGCCCTGCGCACCGGTCACCGCGGTGAGCTTCTGGCCGTTCAGCGGGGCGACCACCGCGGCGCCGACGTCGTAGTTGATGTCCTCCGTGGCCTCCCACTGCGGGGTGGTCAGCGTCTTGGAGGCGGTCCACTGGCCGTAGGGCGCCTGGCCGTTGTCGTAAGCGGGGACGAATACCCAGTTGGTGTGCCAGCTGCCCTGGTACTTGACGCAGTGCCCGGCCGTGATGACCGTGCTCGCGTTCTGGCTGGTCACGGCGTTTCCGGAGCAGGAGGCCGTACGGCCTTGGAAGGTGAAGAACACCCGTCCCGAGGTTTTCACCACGGCCCCGCCGCCGGTCCAGGCGCCACCCGCCTGTGGGAAGGCGGTGGGGGCGGCGGCCGTTGAGGCGATGGTCGTCGTCGTGGCGCCCTGCTTGGGGGCCTTGAGCTTCTTCGCCTGGCTCGGGGTGAGAAGCAGGTCGAGCGGGGTGGCGCTGCGCATCCGGTCGGCGGTCCAGAAGGTACGGGCCTGCTGCTGCTCGGCGGCCGATGTGCCACGGGCCGGGACGGGCGCCGGGGTGGTGCCGGCGGCGTTGGCCGTGGCGGCGGTGGTCAGGCCGCCCGTGAGCAGGGCGCCGACGGCTAACAGAATGCCTGCGGCTGTGCGATGGCGTCTCACGCATGTCTCCTTCTGCCGGGGCAGGTGGGGGATGAGAGCGGTGCGGAATGCCGTGCGTGAGGCAGAGTGCCATGGCAGCACTGGTTCTGTCAGGAGCGCGTCAGATTCTCCATCGGTGAACGATGCACGTTTACGCGAGCGGCTTCGCGAAGCAGCGGCTGAGGTCGCCATGCCTGTAGTGGCCGAATTTCGCGCATGCCTCGTAGCCGCTGGACGTGTACAGCGCGATCGCCTCCGGCTGTTCCGTGCCGGTCTCCAGCACCATCCGGCTGCGCCCCGCCGCGCGCGCGTCCTCCTCCAGCAGCGCCAGGATCCGGCGGGCGAGACCGAGGCCGCGGGCCGCAGGCGTCACGTACATGCGCTTGATCTCGGCGTCGCCGTCCGAGTACGCCTCGTCATTCTCGTCCTGGGCACGCCAGGCGCCGGTGGCGACCGGCCGCCCCAGCCCGTCGTAGGCGATGAGGTAGAGCCCGCGCGGCGGGACGAACATCGCCGGGTCGAGCACGGTGGCGTCGCCTCCGCCGTAGCGCGCGACGTACTCGAGCTGCACCTCGTCGTTGAGCTTGACGGCGTCGGGATGATCGAAGGTGGTCGGCCGGATTTCCATGCGACCGATCGTACATTTGTGCACTAGGTGTCTCGGATACAGTGCCGGGATGCTCACAGTGACCTCCGTGAATGTGAACGGTCTGCGTGCTGCCGCCAAGAAGGGCTTCGCCGAGTGGCTCGCAGGGACCTCCGCCGACGTCATCTGCCTCCAGGAAGTACGCGCCGAGGCGCACCAGCTCCCTGAGGAGGTACGTGAGCCCGAGGGCTGGCATGTCACCCATGTGCCCTCGGCCGCCAAAGGCCGCGCCGGTGTCGCCGTCTACTCGCGGCGCGAGCCGGACGCGGTACGCGCCGGATTCGGCAGCGAGGAGTTCGACGGCATGGGCCGGTATGTGGAGGTCGACCTCCCCGGTGTCACCGTCGCCAGCCTCTACCTCCCGTCGGGCGAGGTCGGCACCGAGCGGCAGGACGAGAAGTACCGCTTCATGGCCGAATTCCTGCCCTATCTGAAGGCCCTGAAGGAGCGGGCGGCGGCCGAGGGCCGGGATGTGCTGGTCTGCGGCGACTGGAACATCGCCCACCAGGAGGCCGACCTCAAGAACTGGAAGGGCAACAAGAAGAACTCCGGCTTCCTCCCCGAGGAGCGCGACTGGCTCAGCCGGGTCTACGGCTCAGGTGCTGACGACGCCGGTTACGTGGACGTCGTCCGCGCGATGCACCCCGAACAGGAAGGCCCGTACTCGTGGTGGTCCTACCGGGGCCGTGCCTTCGACAACGACACCGGCTGGCGCATCGACCTGCTCGTGGGCACGCCCCGGCTCGCGGGGAAGTGCGTCAAGGCATACGTGGAGCGGGCGGCCAGCCATGCCGAGCGCTGGAGCGACCACGCGCCGGTGACGGCGGTCTTCGAGGTGTAGCGCGCGTAGCGTGCCCGGGGCAGGCGTCCTGCGGCCGGCGCGCCGATACTCCCGGACAGGGACCACGGGACCACGGGACCACGGGACCACGGGACCACGGGACCAAGAGGGCAGAGGGCCGAGGCGCCAAGGGACTGCGCAGCCTGCCTCAGTCGCTCTCGACCGGGGACTGGGCCGGAGGCTCCTCGCGCAGTCGCCGGTCCAGGGCCATGGACAGCTCCGCCTCCACGACGCTCTTCGCCAGCGGGCGCAGCCGCGCGATGTCGGTGCCCGAGGCGTGCGTGCGGAGCAGGTCCGCGAACAGCGCCGCCAGCGACTCCGCGTGGGTGCGCACCTGGCGACCGGCCGCCAGCACCGCGGCGAGCGGCACGCCCTCCTTCACCAGGGCCGATGAGACGTCGAGCAGCCGTCGGCTGATGTGGACGATCTCCTCGCCGTCGGTGGCCAGATAGCCGAGGTCGAGGGCCGCGGCGAGGTTCTCGGGGGTGACCTCGCCGCCCTCGAAGTAGTCCGCGAGGCGTTCCGGGGTGAGCCGCACCGGGGTCTCCTCGGTGGGTTCGCCGAGGCCGAGCACCTCGCCCACGTCGCGGCCGCTGTCGAAGGCCGCGGCCAGATCGGCGATACCGCTCAGAGTGTGGCCCCGTTCCAGCAGGGCCGCGATGGTGCGCAGGCGGGCCAGGTGGCGGTCGTCGTACCAGGCGATGCGGCCCTCCCTGCGGGGCGGCGGTATCAGTCCGCGCTCGCGATAGAAGCGCAGGGTGCGCACCGTGATCCCGGCCTCCTTGGCCAGCTCCGCCATGCGGTATTCGCGGGTCATCCGCGGGTCTCGCTATCCTCGCGCTGCTCGTCCGTCACGTCGCCAAGCGTATGTTGTACCGCGGGTAACTTGTTCGGTCCGCCCCCTACCGCTGGGTATGCCGAGGCTCTACTCTCCCCACCATGCCAGTGATTGCTGGCGGGGTTCGGCGGGTGTTTGCGGGACGGGAGGGGCGGCGGCATGGGCCAGCGACACGAGCGCGCGCGGCATGAGCGGAGCGGGCGGCACGAGCACGCACGGCATGAGCGGAGCGGGCGGCACGAGCACGTACGCGTGGCGGTGATCGGATCCGGATTCGGCGGCCTGGGCGCGGCGGTCCGGCTGCGCCGGGAGGGGATCACCGACTTCGTGGTCCTGGAACGGTCAGGCTCCGTCGGCGGCACCTGGCGCGACAACAGTTATCCGGGCTGCGCCTGCGACGTGCCCTCCCACCTCTACTCGTTCTCTTTCGCCCCCAACCCCGACTGGCCGCGCACCTTTTCCGGGCAGGAGCACATCCGGGCGTATCTGGAGCACGTCACCGACACCTTCCGCCTCCGGCCGCACATCCGCTTCCACCACGAGGTGACGATGATGCGCTGGGACGGCGACGCCCTGCGCTGGGAGATCGAGACCACCGCGGGGACGCTGACCGCCGACGTGGTGGTCTCCGCCACCGGCCCGCTGTCCGACCCCAAGATGCCCGAGATCCCCGGGCTCGCCGAGTTCCCCGGCAGGGTCTTCCACTCCGCCCGCTGGGACCACGACTACGACCTGCGCGGAAAGCGGGTCGCGATGGTCGGGACCGGCGCCTCCGCGATCCAGATCGTGCCGGCGATCCAGCCGAAGGTCGGCCGGCTGACCCTGTTCCAGCGCACCCCGCCGTGGGTGATGCGTCGGATGGACCGGCGGATCACCGGGGTCGAGCGGCTGCTGCACCGCCGGCTTCCGGTCACCCAGTCGGTACGCCGCGGACTGCTCTGGGGCATGCGGGAGTTGCAGGTCAGCGCCTTCACCAAGCGGCCGAACCAGCTCGGCCTGATCGAGTCCCTCGCCAAGGCCAACATGGCGGCGTCCATCAAGGACCCGGAGCTCCGGGCCAAGCTGACCCCGTCCTACCGCATCGGCTGCAAGCGGATCCTGCTGTCCAGCGACTACTACCCGGCGCTGGCCAGGCCCAATGTGGACGTCGTGGCCTCGGGGCTGGCAGAGGTACGCGGGAGCACCGTCGTCGCCGCCGACGGGACCGAGGCCGAGGTCGACGCGATCATCTTCGGCACCGGCTTCCATGTCACCGACATGCCGATCGCCGAGCGGGTCGTGGGCGCCGAGGGCATCACCCTGGCCGACGCGTGGAAGAGCGGGATGCAGTCGCTGCGCGGTGCGACCGCGGCGGGCTTCCCCAACTGGATGACGATCATCGGCCCCAACACCGGACTGGGCAACAGCTCGATGATCCTGATGATCGAGTCCCAGCTCAACTACATGGCCGACTTTCTGCGCCAGTTGGACGTCCTGGGCGGCCGGGTCGCGCTCGCCGCACGCCCCTCGGCCGTCGGAGCCTGGAACCGGCGGGTGCAGACGCGCATGCAGCGCACGGTGTGGAACACCGGGGGCTGCACGAGCTGGTACCTCGACGCGAGCGGTCGCAACACCACCATCTGGCCTGGAACGACAGGGGAGTTCCGGCGGGCGACCCAGGAGGTGGACCTCGCGGAGTACGAGGTGATCCGCCCGCCGGGTACCTCCCGCGACCACCCTGGCCCCACCTCCGGAACAGCCGAACTGCCCGCCGAGGAGGCGAAGTGAGCCGTCTGATGAAGCGCACCGGCCCGGCCGTGCCCCCGCCGGTCGCGGCCCGTGAGCTGACCGCGGTCTCCGCCGACGGTGCCCGCATCCATGTGGAGCTCCACGGCCCCGAGGACGCCCCGGCCGTCGTCCTCTCCCACGGCTGGACCTGTTCCACCCACTTCTGGGCGGCCCAGATACGCGACCTCGCCGCCGATCACCGTGTGATCGCCTACGACCAGCGCGGCCACGGCCGCAGCCCCGCCGCCGCCCGGGGCGGCCACAGCACCGAAGCGCTCGCGGACGACCTGGAGGCGGTGCTCGCCGCCACGCTCGGACGGGGCACCAAGGCGGTGCTCGCCGGGCACTCCATGGGTGGGATGACGATCATGGCGGCTGCCGGACGGCCACGGTTCACCGAGCACACGGCGGCGGTCCTGCTGTGCAGCACCGGCAGCTCGCGGCTGGTGCACGAGTCGCTGGTGCTGCCGATGCGCCCGGGCCGGCTGCGTACCCGGCTGACCGCCGCGATCCTCGGTTCGTCCGCCCCGCTCGGCCCCGTCACTCCGGTCTCCAGGCGGATCCTGCGGTACGCGACCATGGGCCCCGGCTCCGCGCCCGCGCGGGTCGACGAGTGCGCCCGTATCGTGCACGCCTGCCCGAGGGGGACCCGGGTGGCCTGGGCAGGGGTGCTGGAGGAGCTCGATCTCGACGCGGGCGTCCGGCGGTTGACCGTACCGACCGCCGTGATCGCCGGCACCGCCGACCGGCTCACCCCCGTCGTCCACGCCCGGGCGGTGGCCGAGGCGCTGCCGCAGTGCGTGGACCTGACCGAGCTCCCCGGCATGGGGCACATGACGCCGGTGGAGGCACCGGAGGCGGTGACGGCCCTGATCAGGTCGCTCGCGGACGTATACCTGGACGTATGCCAGGACGCATCCCCCAAGGCAGAGGAGCAGGCGGTATGAGCAGGGTCGCTCTCGAAGGACAGGTGGCCGTCGTCACCGGTGCGGCGCGCGGAGTCGGCGAGCTGCTCGCCCGCAAGCTGTCGGCGCGCGGCGCAAGGATCGCGCTGGTCGGCCTCGAACCGGACGAGTTGAAGGGGGTCGCCGCCCGTCTGCACACCGATGCCGACTACTGGCATGCCGATGTCACCGACGAGGCGGCGATGGCTCAGGTCGCCCTGGAGGTCAAGGAGCGGTTCGGGAAGGTCGACATCGTCGTCGCCAACGCGGGTGTGGCGTCCGGCGGTCCGTTCGCCGAGTCCGACCCCGCCTCATGGCGCCGTGTCATCGAGGTCAACCTGATCGGCAGTGCGGTCACCTGCCGTGCCTTCCTGCCGGTGCTGCTGGAGAGCCGCGGCTACTTCCTCCAGATCGCGTCCCTCGCCGCCATCGCCCCGGCGCCGATGATGACGGCGTACTGCGCGTCCAAGGCGGGAGTTGAGGCATTCGCCCACAGCCTGCGCGGTGAGGTCGGCCACCGGGGCGTCGGGGTCGGGGTCGCGTATCTCTCGTGGACCGACACGGACATGGTGCGCGGAGCCGACCAGGACGAGGTGATGCGGGAGTTGAGGCAGCGGCTGCCGTGGCCATCGAACCGCACGTATCCGCTCGGACCAGCCGTGGACCGTATCGTCGCGGGCGTCGAGCGCCGCTCGCCGCACGTCTACGGGCAGTGGTGGCTGCGGGGCATGCAGTCGGTGCGCGGATATCTGCCGGGCCTGATCGCGCTCGCCGGACAGCGGGACATGAAGCACTTCGCGTCCCGGCTCGCCGGGGTGAGGACGGGCCTCGTGGGCGCCGGAGGGGCCGCTGACGAGCAGGAACGTACGCAGCGTAACTGATCGAAATGCGCAGGGTTTCCGTGCGTGCCAGGCTGGTTGAGGCCGGGGCGCCCCGCAAGGGGCTCCCTACAGCCGGGGCACCCCTCAGGGGTCCCCTCACCTCTCAGACCCTTCTAGGAGTGAACCAGATGGGTATTCAGGACCAGTTCAAGGACAAGGCCGCGAAGCTCGCCGACCAGGGCAAGCAGAAGCCGGGCAGCAAGGGCAGGCCGGAAGAGCCGCAGCGCCCCCAGTCGCCGCAGCGCCATGAGCAGCGCTCGCCGCAGTCGCCGCGGGGGAAGCAGACGCCCCGCGAGATGGGCGACCACGACCGTCGCCCCGAGCACGAGGCGCAGAGCCGCATGCACCGGGACCACGACGCCTGACGCGTCGCGGTCACCGCGATGAGCGGTGGAGCGGTACGAGGCTGATGCGAAGGGGCGCACCCTGTGCACGGGGTGCGCCCCCGTTCGTCAGCTTCGCGGAGGCAGCTTCGGGCGGCGCAGGTCGGGCACGTTGTCGTAGCCGGGCGGGGTTGCCGCCGGCTGTTCCTTGAGGCGGTCGAGGGCGACCCGGACCGCGGTGTCCAGGTCGGTGCGGCGGCCTTCGGCCCAGTCGAGCGGGGGGCGTTCGGCGAAGATATCGGGGTCCACGCCGTGGTTCTCGACGCCCCAGCCGTACGCGTCGAACCAGGCCGCGTTCATCGGGACCGTGATCACCGTGCCGTCGCCGAGACGGTGGCGGCCGGTCATGCCCACGACGCCACCCCAGGTGCGCTGGCCGACCACGGGGCCCAGGCCGAGGAGCTTGAAGGCGGCGGTGATCATGTCGCCGTCGGACGAGGTGGCCTCGTCGGCAAGGGCCACGACCGGACCGAGCGGGGCGGTGGAGGTGTACGACACGGGCTGGGCGTTGCGGGTCAGGTCCCAGCCGAGGACCGGGCGGATCAGCTTTTCGACGACCAGTTCGCTGATGTGGCCGCCCGCGTTGCCCCGGACATCCACGATCAGGGCGGGGCGGGACACCTCCATCCGTACGTCGCGGTTGAACTGCGCCCAGCCCGAGCCGCCCATGTCCGGGATGTGCAGGTAGCCGCACAGCCCGCCGCTCACCTCGCGGACCACCTCGCGGCGTTTGGCGACCCAGTCCTGGTAGCGGAGCGGGCGTTCGTCCACCAGGGGCACGATCGCGACGCGCCGCGGGGTGCCTTCGCCGCCCGGTGGCTGGAAGGTCAGCTCCACGGTCGTGCCGCCGGCCGCTGCCAGCAGCGGGAAGGGGCCCGCCACCGGGTCCACGGGGCGGCCGTCGACATGCGTGAGCACCGCGCCTTCGCGGATGCCCGTACCGGCCAGCGGTGAGCGGGCCTTGGAGTCGGAGGAGTCGCCGGGCAGGATCCGGCTGACCGTCCAGCCGTCGTCGCGGCGTACGAGATTGGCGCCGAGCAGGCCCATCGCCCGCTGGTAGTGCTGCGGGCCCTCATTGCGGCGCGCGGGCGTCACGTATGCGTGCGAGGTGCCCAGCTCGCCGAGGACCTCGCGCATCAGATCGGCGAACTCGTCGGGAGACGCGACCCGTTCGACGAGCGGCCGGTACTGGGCGAGCACGCCGTCCCAGTCGATCCCGCACATCTTCGGGTCCCAGAAGTACGCCCGGATCAGCCGCCCTGCCTCCTCGTACGCGGCCCGCCATTCCGCGGTCGGATCCACGTCGTGCAGGATCCGGCGCATGTCGATGTAGACGGTCGAGTCCCCGTCGCCCGGCTCGGTCGCGGGTGCCGCACGCAGATCCCCGTCGTCCATCACCACCAGCCGCGTCCCGTCGCCGCTCACGGAGAACCCGTCCAGATGCGCCACCAGTTCGGTCTTACGGGCCTTGGGGATGTCGAAGTACTCCAGCGTCGGCCGGGTCGAGGGGTCGGCCGGGTTGGCGAAGGTCTCACCCAGGGCCCCCGAGATCGGCCAGCGCAGCCAGACCAGACCGCCACCGCTGACCGGGCACAGCGCCGAGTACTTGGACGCCGACACGGGGAAGGGCGTCACCCGGCTCCCCAGGCCCTCCACCTCCACCATCGCCGTGCCCTCGCCGATGTCGGTGTCGTCCGGGTCGAGCCCGCCCGCCGCGGGGCGGCCGTCCGGCAGCAGTGCGAACGGTGAGGGGGTCGCCGATGACAGAGGGACCAGATAGGGGCGGCAGCCCAGCGGGAAGGACAGGTCGCCGGTGTGCACGTCGTACACCGGGTCGAAGCCACGCCAGGAGAGGAAGGCCAGATAGCGGCCGTCCCGGGTGAAGACCGGATTCTCGTCCTCGAAGCGGCCGTTGGTCACATCCACGATCGTGCGGGGGCTGCTGCCGTCCGTCCTGGCCATCTTGATCTGGCGCAGGGTTCGTCCGATACCGGGATGCGACCAGGTCAGCCAGTTTCCATGAGGGGAGAAGGCGAGGTCGCGGACCGGGCCGTTGTCGGAGCGGATGAGTTCGGTGAGCCGGCCGTCCTCGTCGGTGGCCTCCGCCTCCGCCTGCTCCTCCGTCACATCGAGCACCAGCAGCCGTCCGTCATGCGAGGCGATCGCCAGCCGCTCACCCGACGGGTCGGAATGCATCTCCAGCACCCGGCCGAGCTTCCCCGAGGCCAGCCGCCGCGGCGGCCGGTCCCCGCTCGCCCGCGGCAGGTCCGCGATCTCGATCGCGTCCTCCCCTTCCGCATCGGTGACGTACGCGATCTGCGCGCCGTTGCCGAGCATCTCGGGCAGGCGCACCCGTACCCCCGGAGTGTCCGCGATGGTCCGGGCCGGTCCGTCGCGGTGCGTCAGCCAGTACAGGCTGCCGCGCACCGAGACCGCGCTGGCCCGGCCGGTGGTGTCCACCGCGACCGCCGAGACATGGCTCGCGGCCGGGACCTGGTACGGCCGCCGCCCGGCGCGCTGCCCGCCGAGGCGTACCTCCAGCCTGCGCGGCCCGGTGCCGGGGGACAGGTTCTCGATGATCCACAGCTCGCCCGCGCACTGGTACACGATGCGGCGCCCGTCGCTCGACGCGTGCCGGGCGTAGAAGGCGTCGTGGTCGGTGTGCCGGCGCAGGTCCGTGCCGTCGGGCAGGCAGGAGTACACGTTGCCGACGCCCTCGTGGTCGGAGAGGAAGGCGATCCGGCCGGCCACGAACATGCAGGAGTCCAGGTGGCCCCCGATGTCCGGCAGCAGCCGTTCGCCGTGCAGATACAGCCGTCCCATCGCCCCGCCGCGGTAGCGCTTCCACGAGGCCGGTTCGTGCGGAGGCTTCCCGGTGAGCAGCAGGGTGCGGTGGGATTCGTCCACGTCGGCGACGGCGATGTCGGAGACCGGGCCCCAGGGCAGCCGTTTTCCGGGGGCGCCGTCCGCGGGCACCTTGTAGGCCCAGGAGAAGTACGAGAACGGCTGACCGTGCGAGGAAACGGCGAGGATGTTGCCGTCGGGGTCCCAGCCGCACACCCGCGTGTCGGTCGAGCCCCAGTAGGTCAGCCGCTGCCCGGGCCCGCCGTCGACCGGCACCAGATGGATCTCGGGATCGAGACTGCGCCAGGTCGTGTACGCGATCTGGCTGCCGTCGGCCGAGAAGCGCGGGTGGCCGACCCTGGTCCGGTCCACGGTGAGCCGCCAGGCGCGGTCCGGGCGCACGCCCTCCCGGGCCAGGGGGGCGATCCAGAGATCGTCCTCGGCGGCGAAGCACAGCAAGTCGTCGTGCAGATGCGGATAACGGAGGTACGCGAGGTCTTCGCTCACCCCCCAATGCTTCCCGGCCGCACGGGGCCCGGCAACTCGTGGAAGGGGGCGCGTTCGGGCAACCTCCAGAGCACTGATGTGTGGCCTGGGGTGGGTGCGGGGGTGTGGTCGAGGACACGTACGAAACGGTTTCGTTTCGCTTGATGGTGGGGATATCTTCGTACTGTACGAAACAGTTTCGTTCGGGAGGTCGGTATGGCAACGTCACGCACCAGGCTAACGCCGGAGCGCGAGGCAGAGCTGTACGACGCCGTGCTCGATCTCCTGTGCGAGGTCGGTTACGACGCCCTGACCATGGACGCCGTGGCCGCCCGTACCCACTCCAGCAAGGCCACCCTCTACCGCCAGTGGGGGAGCAAGCCCGAGCTGGTCGCCAGGTCGCTGCGGAACAGCAAGCCGGTCGACGTCTCGGAGATCGACACCGGCAGCCTGCGCGGGGACTTCCACGCCATGGTCGCGCTCTCCGACGACTGCCGGATGGAGCGGGACACCGCGCTGATGCGCGGCCTCGCCCGGGCGGTCCACGAGAACGACGACCTGCTCCAGGCACTGCGCGAACTGTTCATCGAGCCTGAGATCACCGGGCTCGACGGAATGCTGCAACGGGCGATCGACCGCGGGGAGATCTCCGCGGCCAACCCCGCCCTGAAGTTCCTCTCCCACATGCTCGTCGGCGCCTTCGTCGCCCATCCGCTGATCGAGGACCAGCCGATGACCCCGGCCTTCCTCCACAGCTATCTGGACGCCGTGGTGCTGCCCGCCCTGGGTCTCCCCGCCCAGGACGCCTGAGTCACCCGAACACCACAAAGTCCCACCTGACGCGTCACCGCTCACGTCGTCGGCTGGTCATTTCCGCCTGCCCACCCGCTGTCCCAACGACCTGACCGGGAGTCCGTACTCGTGGCCACGTTCCTCTACAAACTCGGGCGGTTCGCCTTCAGGCGCCGCAAACTCGTCGCACTCCTCTGGGTGGCCCTGCTCGCGCTCGCCGGCTTCGCCGCGTCATCCGCGCCCGCCGCCACCTCCAGCTCCTTCTCCATGCCGGGTACGGAGGCCCAGAAGGCCTTCGACCTCATCGACGAGCGCTTCCCCGGAACGAGCGCCGACGGGGCGACCGCTCGGGTCGTCTTCAAGGCGCCCACGGGCGGGAAGATGACCGACAAGGCCAACAAGGCCGAGGTCAGGAAGGTCGTCGCGGAGCTGAAGACCAGCTCCGACCAGGTCGCCGACGTCGTGGACCCGTACCAGGTCAAGTCGATCAGCCAGGACCGCACCATCGCCTACACGCAGGTGTCCTACAAGGTCAGCGGCATGGAGCTGGACGAGAAGGACCGCGAGGCGCTGACCGAGGCCGCCGAGCAGGCCGAGGACTCCGGACTCACCGTCGAGATCGGCGGTGACGCGCTCCAGGCCGCACCCGAGACCGGCGCCAGCGAGGTCATCGGTGTCGCCATCGCCGCGGTCGTGCTGGTCATCACCTTCGGCGCGCTGATCGCCGCCGGGCTCCCGCTGCTCACCGCGCTGATAGGCGTCGGCATCGGGGTCTCCACCATCGCCGCCCTGTCCAGCGTCCTCGACCTGGGCTCCACCACGGCCACCCTGGCGACGATGATCGGCCTGGCCGTCGGTATCGACTACGCGCTGTTCATCGTGTCCCGCTACCGCGCCGAGCTGGCCGAGGGTCGCGACCGCGAGGAGGCCGCGGGCCGGGCCACCGGCACGGCTGGATCCGCCGTCGTCTTCGCCGGGCTCACCGTCGTCATCGCTCTCGTCGGACTCGCCGTCGCCAACATCCCGATGCTCAGCAAGATGGGCTTCGCCGCGGCCGGTACGGTCGTGATCGCGGTACTCATCGCGCTCACCCTGATCCCGGCGCTGCTCGGCTTCGCGGGCAAGCGGGTCGTCGGCCGGAGGGCCCGCAAGGCCGCAGCCGCAGCAAGCGCCGCCGGGAACGGGGCGAGTGGAGGCAACGCGGGGACCGGAGAGAACGCGGAGGCGGGCCGGCAGGGCACGCTCGACAAGCACGGCCACAAGCACGCCGCCGAGAAGCCCAACATGGGCACCCGCTGGGCCAGGTTCGTGCTGCGGCACCCGGTCGCCGTGCTCCTCGTGGGCGTCATGGGCCTCGGCGCCATCGCCGTACCCGCCGCCTCACTCGAGCTGGGTCTGCCGGACGACGGCTCCCAGCCCACCAGCACCACCCAGCGCAAGGCGTACGACCTGCTCTCCGACGGCTTCGGTCCAGGCTTCAACGGCCCCCTGCTGGTGGTCGTCGACGGGGGCAAGGTGGAGGCGGACGGTACCGCCAAGAAGGTCTCCAAGCTCGACGGGGTCGCGGCGGTCACCCCGGCCACGTACAACAAGGCCGGTGACACGGCCATGATCACGGTCATTCCGAAGGACCGGCCGAGCTCCGCCGAGACCGAGGAGCTCGTCCACACCATCCGCGACACCAGTGGTGACAACGTCCAGGTCACCGGGGCCACCGCGATGAACATCGACTTCTCGCAGCGGATGAACGACGCGCTGGTGCCCTACCTCGCGCTCGTCGTGGGCCTCGCGTTCCTGCTGCTGATGGTGGTGTTCCGGTCGGTCCTCGTGCCCCTCAAGGCGGCGCTCGGCTTCCTGCTCTCCGTGGTCGCCGCGCTCGGTGCGGTCGTCGCGGTCTTCCAGTGGGGCTGGCTCGGCTCGCTCTTCGGTGTCGAGCAGACCGGTCCGGTGATGTCGATGATGCCGATCTTCATGGTGGGCGTGGTCTTCGGACTGGCGATGGACTACGAGGTCTTCCTCGTCACGCGGATGCGTGAGGCGTACGTCCACGGCGAGCGGCCGGCCCAGGCCATCGTCACCGGCTTCCGGCACGGGGCGCGGGTCGTCACCGCCGCCGCGGTGATCATGATCGCGGTGTTCGCGGGATTCATCGGCTCGTCCGAGCAGATGGTGAAGATGATCGGCTTCGGTCTGGCCATCGCCGTCCTGTTCGACGCGTTCCTCGTGCGGATGGCGATCGTGCCTGCGGTGCTGGCCCTGCTGGGCGGCAAGGCCTGGTGGCTGCCGCGCTGGCTGGACAAGGCGCTGCCGAGTGTGGACGTGGAGGGCGAGCGGCTGCGCGAGATGGACGGCGAGAAGGCTGCCGGCAGCGACGGCCGCGACGAGGACGACAAGGAGCGTGAGCTCGTGCGCGCCTGAGCAGGCCGCCGCCCCTCAGCGGGCAGCACACACGCGCCTGGGCACACAGCACACAGCACGCAAAAGGTGGCCGCCTCCGTCAGGATCCGCTGACGGGAGCGGCCACCTCCGCGTGGGTCAGGCGCAGGAAGCGCATCAGGGGCCGTGAGTCGAACTGGATCACCGCAACCCCTTCGGGGGAGTGCAGCTCGACCACCACCTGGGCCCGGCCGCACGGCCAGACCGCGACATCCCCGCGCCGGGCGGGGGCCCGCAGCCCGCTCTCCAGAAGATCGCGGCGGAAGGTCCAGTCGCTACCGCTCGGGAAGACGACGTGCACGGCATCCGGATCGTGCGCGCCGTCGTAGCGGAGCGCCACGGGGACCGACCGGAAATGGGGGGCGTCGTTGACGATCCGGGCTTTCGCGTGCTCTTCGACGGAGGGGGGCTCGACTACGGAAGACATCGGTCGGCTCCTCACAAGTGACATTGTTTGTCATTTAATGTCCCGTATTTCCTCTCTGAAACCTCGGGCTCGTCACCTGTTCCTGTCGTTCGGGCGCTCTTGCAAAGAGGTCGCAATAGGGCGCATTATCGGACGGTTGCCCCGGTCAGGACGGCCGGAACCTGTCCCGGAAGCGGAGCCCGCCATGCATGTCCCCGACGGATTCATCGACCTTCCCGTCTCGGCGGCAACCGGCGTCGTCGCCGCAGGTGCCGTGGCCGTCAGTCTGCGCGGCGCCCGCCGGGAGCTCGCCGCCATGAGCCCCGGCACCGACCTCGGAGCGGACCGCACCGCCCCGCTCGCCGGCCTCGTCGCCGCCTTCATCTTCGCCGTCCAGATGCTGAACTTCCCGGTCGCGGCGGGCACCAGCGGACATCTGCTGGGCGGCGCCCTGGCGGCGATCCTCGTCGGGCCCTACACGGGCATCGTGTGCATGTCCGTCGTCCTGCTGCTCCAGAGCGTCCTGTTCGCCGACGGCGGCCTCAGCGCGCTCGGCGTCAACATCACGGTCATGGGCGGTGTCACGGTCGTCGTCGCGTACGCGCTCTTCCGCGGCCTGCTGAAGGTGCTGCCCAGGAGGCGCAGCTCGGTGACCGCGGCCTCCTTCGTCGCCGCGCTGGTCTCCGTGCCCGCCGCCGCTGCCGCCTTCACTCTGATCTACGCGATCGGTGGCACCACCGACGTCCCGGTCGGCACCGTGCTGACCGCCATGGTCGGCGTCCATGTGCTGATCGGCCTCGGCGAGGCGCTGATCACCGCCGCGACGGTCGGCGCCGTGCTCGCCGTGCGCCCGGACCTCGTCTACGGGGCCCGCGGGATGTCCGCCCCGCTCAAGCTGCGGGTGGGCGGCGAGCTGGTGGACGCCGCCCCCGCCACGGCGACGCCCGCCGCGTCCCCCCGCCCGGTGTGGATCGCGGGCCTGGTGGCCTCCCTCGTCCTGGCCGGCTTCGTGTCCTTCTACGCCTCGGCCAACCCGGACGGCCTGGAGAAGGTCGCCGCCGACCAGGGCATCGACAGGAACGTCGAGGAGCATGCGGCGGCCGACTCCCCGCTGGCCGACTACGGGTTCAAGGACGTCGAGAACGTTCGGCTCTCCGGAGGCCTCGCCGGGGTGATCGGCGTCGGCGCCACCGCCGCGGTCGGCAGCGGCCTGGTCTGGGCGGTCAAGCGCCGCCGGCAGGGCGGCGCGGAGGTCGGTGACGCGCAGGCGCGGGCGGGAGCCGCTCAGAAGGAATCCGTCTGACATGGGTGCGGGTCACAGCCACAAGCTGTATCGCCACGGGGACTCGCCGGTGCACCGGCTGCCCCCGCACTGCAAGATCGCGGCCGCTCTCGGTTTTGTGATCGTGGTGGTCTCCACCCCGCGAGAGGCGATCTGGGCCTTCGCCCTCTACGCCGTGCTGCTGGGCGCGGTCACGGCCCTGGCCCGTATCCCCGTGGGTCTGGTGCTGCGCCGGCTGCTGGTCGAGATCCCGTTCGTGGCGTTCGCCCTGCTCATGCCTTTCGTGGTGCCGGGCGAGCACACCGAGCTGCTCGGGATCTCCCTCTCCGTGCCCGGACTGTGGGGTGCCTGGAACATCCTCGCCAAGGCGACCCTGGGCGTCGCCACCTCCGTTCTGCTCGCTTCGACCACCGAGCTGCGCTCGCTGCTCCTCGGGCTCCAGCGGCTCAAGCTGCCGCCGCTGATGGTGCAGATCGCCTCCTTCATGATCCGCTACGGCGACGTCATCACGGACGAGATGCGGCGTATGTCGATCGCCCGCCGCTCACGCGGCTTCGAGGCGCGCGGAGTGAGCCACTGGGGCGTGCTCGCCAAGTCCGCGGGAGCGCTGTTCATCCGCTCCTACGAGCGCGGCGAACGGGTGCACCTGGCCATGCTCAGCCGTGGCTACCGGGGCACCATGCCGGTGATCGACGAGGTGGTGGCGTCCCGGGCGCAGTGGGCGTACGCAGCCGCACTCCCCTGCGCGGCGCTCGCGGTGTGTCTGCTTGGGTGGACCCTATGACCTCCCCGTCCCCGTCAGACGCACGGCCCGCGTCCTCGCCGTCCCTCGAGGTGCGCGGGCTCGCGTACGCCTACCCCGACGGCCACCAGGCGCTGTTCGGCGTCGACCTGACCCTCGCCCGCGGTGAGCGGGTGGCCCTGCTCGGGCCGAACGGGGCGGGCAAGACGACTCTCGTGCTGCACCTCAACGGCATCCTCGGCGGTGGTGTGGGCAGCGTCAGCGTCGCCGGACTGCCGGTCGGCAAGCAGCACATGGCCGAGATCCGCCGCAAGGTCGGCATCGTCTTCCAGGACCCGGACGACCAGCTCTTCATGCCGACGGTCAGGGAGGACGTGGCCTTCGGCCCGGCCGCGTCGGGACTGCGCGGCGCGGAGCTGGAGGCGCGGGTACGGGGAGCACTCGACCGGGTCGGCATGACCGAGCACATCGAACGCCCGCCGCACCACCTGTCCTTCGGCCAACGCCGCCGGGTCGCCGTGGCGACCGTGCTCGCGATGGAGCCGGAGATCCTGGTCCTGGACGAGCCCTCGTCCAACCTCGACCCGGCCTCGCGCCGCGAGCTCGCCGACATCCTGCGCTCGCTGGACGTCACCGTGCTGATGGTCACGCACGATCTGCCGTACGCCCTGGAGCTGTGCCCGCGTTCGGTGATCCTCGGCGACGGGGTGATCGTGGCGGACGGTACGACGCGGGAGCTGCTCGGAGACCCGGAGCTGATGCGGGCGCACCGGCTCGAGCTGCCGTTCGGCTTCGACCCGCGATCGGTGCCGGCGGAGGCGTAACCGACCCGGAACCCACGCATGGCCGTGCACGTTGCACCATGGTGCTGTGTAGTACGCCGGAACAGCGGGGAGCGTGGCACGTGGACGTCCAGGGCACGGTGGCGGACGGCTTCGAGCCGCTCCGGGAGGCGTTCGTGCGCAACTTCGATCAGCGAGGGGAGCGCGGGGCGGCCCTCGCCGTCTACCGCGACGGCCGGAAGGTCGTGGACCTCTGGGGCGGCACCCGCGATGTCGACGGCACCGCCCCGTGGGCCGTCGACACCGCCCAGGTCGTCCGCTCGGCGACCAAGGGCGTCGCCGCCTCCGTGCCGCTGCTGCTGCACCAGCGGGGGCAGCTCGACCTGGACGCCCCGGTGGGCACGTACTGGCCCGAGTTCAAGGCCGCCGGCAAGGACCGGGCCCTCGTACGGCATCTGCTGGCACACCGGGCCGGGGTCCCCGTGCTCGACCGGCCCCTCACCGCGGCCGAAGCCGTCGACGGCACGTCGGGCGCGCTCGCGGTCGCCGCGCAGGCACCGGTCTGGGAGCCCGGAACGGATCACGGCTACCACGCCCAGACGTACAGCTGGCTGCTGTCCGAACTCGTGCGCAGGGTCACCGGACGCACCATCGGCCGCTGGATCGCCGAGGAGATAGCCCGCCCCCTCGACCTGGACTTCTGGGTGGGCCTGCCCTCCGAGGAGGCGCACCGCGCGGGCCGCATCGGCCCGGTGGACGAACCGCCCACGGCCGCGGGCGGCGGGCTGAAGCTGCGGCCCAAGCGGTCCGTCACGGACGCCTACCGCGACCCGGAGTCGCTGACCCGTCGCGCCTTCGGCGCGATCGACCCGCTGCCGGACGAGAACGCCCCCCGCTACCGCGCCGCCGAACTCCCCGCGTCGGGCGGGATTTCCACGGCCCGCGCCCTGGCCCGCTTCTACGCGGCCACCATCGGCGCCGTCGACGACGGCCACCGCCTGTTCGCCCCGGCGACCCTCACCCTCGCCCGCACCGAGGAGTCGGCCGGCCTCGACCGGGTCCTCGTCATCGGCACCCGCTTCGGCCTCGGCTTCATGCTCCACGGCCCGGCCTCCCCACTGCTGGGCCCCGGCTCCTTCGGCCACCCGGGCCGAGGGGGCTCCCTCGGCTTCGCGGACCCCGAGTCGGGCATCGCCTTCGGCTATGTCACCAACGGCATGCGCAAGGGCGTCACGGCGGACCCGCGAGCCCAGGCACTGGTGCGGGCGGTGCGGGCGGCGCTCTGACCGTCGCGACGGTCTCCCACGTCCGTCCCACCGCGGGACGACGAGCCGACGGTCCCGGTACTCCCGCGACGCCCGCGCGGCGAGGCGTGTGACCGCCGCCGTCAGCCCGCCCTCAGCATCAGCCCGATGCCCACCACCATCAGCCCCGCCGCCACGATGCGCGGACCCCCGAAGCGTTCCTTGAAGAAAAGGGCGCCTATCGCCGCGCCGACGATGATCGACGACTCCCGCAGGGCGGCGATCGGGGCCAGTGCGGCGCGTGTCTGGGCCCAGAGCACCAGGGAGTACGCGACGAGGGACAGCACCGCCCCGAGGAAGCCGCGGGCCGCGTGGGGGCGCAGGCGGGCCAGGAGGGTGCCGCGGAAGCGGTACCCGGCGTAGGCCGGGATCGCCAGGCCCTGCATCAGCATCAGCCAGGCGATATAGCCGATGGGGGTGCCCGAGGCGCGCACACCGACGCCGTCGACGACCGTGTACGCGGCGATCGAGAGCCCGGTCGCGAGCGCGGCCAGCAGCGCGGGCCAGTGCGGACGGGTGCCCGCGCCGCGGAAGCCCCACAGGGCCACGCCGACCAGGCCGGCGGAGGCGACCGCGACGCCGGTGAGCTGCCAGGTCGTCAGGCTCTCCCCGACGAAGACCGCGGCGAGCACGGTCACCACCAGCGGGGCCGTGCCCCGGGCGATCGGGTACATCTGGCCGAAGTCACCGAGCGTGAACGACCGCATCAGCAGCACCTGGTAACCGACGTGCAGCAGGGCGGACACCACCAGGCAGGGCCAGGCCCCGGCCTGCGGCAGCGGGGTGAAGCAGGCGGCCACCGCGGCGATCGCCGTCGAGCAGCCCCCGATCAGGGTGAACGCGACGAGCTGGTCCCTGATGGTGTGCGCGAGCGCGTTCCAGGTGGCGTGGGTGAAGGCGGCCAGCAGCACAGCCGCCGCGACGAGCGGGGTCACGTGCCGGTCACCCCGCACCCGGTGGCGGCTAGGCCGTGTTCTGGAACTCCCGCCTGGCACGCGCCTCTCCCAGCGCTTCGCCTGGGAGGTGCCCCCGGCACGCTCACTCGCTGCGTTGTCGAGATCGTCCAAGTACGCCCGGTACGAGGACGTCCCCCGTCCTTCGGTGGGGGTACCCCCACCGCCTTGCGATTGCACGCACCAGACGCCGCGAGCCCTTCCCTCCGGGCGGACGGCGCTAGGGCGTGTTTCGAAAGTCCCGCCTGCCCCGCGACGCCTGGCACGCACGCTCGCAGCGTTGTCGGAATCGCCCAAGTACGCCCAGTACGAGGGCGACCCTCCGCCTTGCGATCGCACGCACCAGACGCCGCGGTGCCCGCCCTTCGGGCGGACGGCGCTACTTTCGAAACACGCCCTAGCTCCAAAACACCGCCCAGCGGCAAGCGGGCGGGGAACTCCGGAGCACTCATGGTCCGCACGCTAACCGTCAGCTGTACGGGCCATGCGCCCGGGTGCCCGCCTCCGTCGACCGTTATGTCCGCCCGGTCCTCGTTCAGTCCGCGTTCAGCACCGACGCGACCAGTGGGCCGGCCGCGTCGCCGCCGTGTCCGCCCGAGTCCACGACGGCGGCTGCCGCGAGGTCGTCCGCGAAGCCGGTGAACCAGCTGTTGGACGTGGCGTTCCCGTCCACTTCCGCAGAACCGGTCTTCGCTCCCTTGTCCCCGCCGACCTGCGCCATGGCCTTTGCGGCGGTGCCGCTGGTCGCGGTGCGGCGCATCATCTCCCTCAACTGCCCGGCCACGGAGCCGGGCAGGCTGCGTGCGGCGGTGGCCCGCTCGCGGCCGTCGAGGTCCAGAGGCACGATGATGGGCTGCTTGAACGTGCCGTTCTTCGCGGTCGCGGTGATGGACGCCATGTTCAGGGCGTTCATCTGCACGGTGCCCTGCCCGATGTACTGGGCCGCCGCCTCGCCCTGGGTCTCCTCCGGCACGCTTCCGTCGAAGGACGTGATGCCGGTCTGCCACTCGAGCCCGATGCCGAACACCTCGCGCGCCTCCTTCGGCAGCGCGGAGTCGTCGTTCGCCTCGTCGATCAGCTTGATGAAGGCGGTGTTGCAGGAGCGCGCGAAGCTCTCGGCGAAGGACTTGCCCTCGATGGCGAAGTTGTCCAGATTGTGGAAGGTCCGGCTGTAGTAGACGGCGTCCTTGGGGCACTCGACGGTGCGTCCCGCGTCCACGAGGCCCTTCTCCATCAGCATCGCCGAGGTGGCGATCTTCAGGGTCGAGCCGGGGGCCTGCTTGCCCTGGAAGGCCGCGTTCCAGCGCCCGTCGCGGTTGTTGGCGACCGCCCGCACCTCCCCGGTGCTCGGCTTGATCGCCACCACCGAGGAGTTGCCGAACCGCATCACCGCCTTCTCGGCCGCCGCCTGCACGCCGGCGTCGAGCGTGGTCGGCAGCTCGCCGGGCTCCCCCTTGGACAGGGTGAGCAGCGTCCGGTCCGGCGCGTCCGCCTGGCCGCTCTCCACGACCAGCTCCACTCCCGCCTTGCCGCCCGCCTTGTCGCCGTAGCGCTCGCGCAGCTCCTCCAGGACCGGCCCGAGCGAGGGGTACTTCTCCTTGGTCAGCTCCTCGCCGTTGCGGTCGACCGCCTTGATCGGCGGCGCGGTCGCGGTCCCGGTCCGCAGCGACTCCCCCTTGCGCAGCTCCGGGTGCAGCACCCCCGGCTGCCAGTCCACCAGCGGCCTGCCCGTGGTCAGTCCACGTACGACGGTGAGCGAGGAGCTGTAGGCCAGCGGCTTGCTCTGCCCCTGGTAGGAGAGCACCGCCCTCACGGTGAACGGCACCTTCGTGCCCGCCGGCCGGCCCGGCGTCAGCTTCACCTCGCCTATGTGCGCGGTGCTGCCGTACCCCGTGAGCGCGGGCCGCGCCTCGGCCGCGTTGTTGGTCAGATCGGCGGCCGCCTCCGCGTCACCCCGCGCCCATGCCGCGAGGAAATCCTTCGCGGTCGCCTGGATCTCCTCGGAGCTGGGCGGCCCGCTTCTCTCCGACGCGGACAGGGTCCCGGTGCCGTCTTTGCCGCCGTCCCCGTCGTCCGTCACCAAGTCGTACGCGCCGTACGCCACCCCCGCTGTGAAAACGGCGAACACTCCGCCGACTATGGCGATTTTCGCTCCACTGCGCATTGCGTGGTCCCTCCCCGTGGCGACCACCGGGTCCGATGGTCACCTGGCCATGATGTGAACGCGTTCAAGTGGTCGGGCTCACCCTAAGTGGCCTACGTGGCAACGGGGATGGTCGTTACCGGACCGGAATCGGGGGCCGGAGCGAGTGGCGCGTCACGTCACCGGCACCGGACAAGCGAGGAGCCGGGGCCGTCAGGACGGCCCCGGCTGCCTTCATCTCACGGGTCAGGCGTCGGCGGTGGCCTTGCGGCGGCGAGTGACGACCACGGCCCCGGCGCCGAGCGCGAGAGCCACGCCACCCGCAAGCGCGATCGCGGGCATGGCGCTGCTCGAACCGGTCGTGGCGAGCGCGCCGCCGGATCCGGTCACCGCGGTCTCGGACGAACCTCCCTGGGCGCTGGGGGCGGGGGAGTCGGGGGTGCTCGTCTTCCCCTTGGTGCCGGCGGCTCCCGTCTGCCCCTTGGAGCCGGCAGTCTCGTCGGGCTTGCCCGGACCGCCGGCCTCGCCGGGCTTTCCGCTCTCCTGCCCCGGTCCCTCGCCGCCGGCGAGTGCCTTCTCGGCCTCCACGAGCGCCTTCTTGGCGTCCTCCAGCTTCTGCTTCGCCGCGTCCCGCGTCTGCTGGAGGCCGTAGATCACCCGGGCCTGGGCCACAAGGGCGTCGTCGTGGGCGTTGGAGGCCTCTCGGGCCTTGGCGTCGGCGGCAGTCTTCGCCGCGGCGGCGGTCTCGGCGGCCTTCCTGGCCTCGTCGAGCGCCTGCTGCGCGGCGGCCTTGTCCTCGTCGGTGGTGGCGTTGTCCAGCTTGGACTGCGCCTCCACGACGGCGGCGTCCGCCTCGGCCTTGGCCGTGGCGGCGGCCTTCGCCGCCTCCCACGCCTGCCGCCTGGCGGCCGCCAGGGGGAAGGTGTCCTCGTTCATGGAGTCGAAGACGTCTTCGGCGTCCTTCTCCGCGATGACGGCGGCGTCGTACTCCTTCTGCGCGAGGTCGACAGCCTGCTTCAGCTCTTCGACGGTCGGCGTCGCCTTCTGCGTCCAGGCGGCCGGCTTCTCCTGGGCGAAGGCGGGCGTGGCGGAGAGGAGTACGACCGGCGTGGTCACGGTGGCGGCGATGGCGGTCACGAGAGCGCGGCGCAGTTTCAAGAGGTTCCCCCTGGTCGGTGGTCGTGAGGCGGCCACGCCTGCGGAGTGTTCACGCAGCGCGTGGCGCCCCGGCGATGCTATGGCCCGAAATGAGCCTGACCGCGCCGGATTTCCCGCGCCCCCACCGGAGTCACCGCTTCCCCTGGTGGACATACCTTGAGAAAAAGGATAGTTGCCCATGGAGGTCGCGGCTGATCTGTGAATCACCTCATGGTCACGAAACGGGTGGTACGGCCGTCAGCCGTACCACCCCTGCTCCCCGGAACCCCCCGGCGCTAGACCCAGGTGTCCAGCCACATCCTGTTGCGCCAGTCGTCCATCGGGATCGCCTGCCCCGTGTAGATCGGCCAGAAGTAGATGAAGTCCCGATGGCCCTGCCCCGCAGAGCCCTGACCAGCCTGAACGCCACCGGTCCGGGTGCTGAGGAGGTCACTGGGCCGTCTCTGGGCCGTGATCATGGTCCGGTGAGGTCGCGAATATCCCGTCGACGGCCTTCCGGGTCCGGCCCTCGCTGCTGGGCATCAGGTGCGTGTACGTCCGCAGGGTGAAGCCCGGATCGGCGTGGCCGAGGTACTGACTCAAGGCCCGGATGTTCTCGCCGGCGTCGAGCAGAACGGACGCGTAAAAGTGCCGCAGCGCGTGCATCCCGTGCTGGGGAGCGGAGGCGTACCGCTCGCCCTCTCTCGGCGGCGGGATGATGCCTGCGAGCGTGAGGGCGGGTTTCCACATGTGGTCGTTGAAGTGGCTGACCCGGACGAAGCTGCCGCGCAGGCTCGGAAAGACGAGTGACTTCGTCACGGGCGGACCGTCCGGTGTCCGCCAGGGCAGGGTGACCGTAACGGCGGGGTGGAGCTTGGAGTGAGCGCGCAGGGCCGCCACAACGGACCGGGGCAACGGCACGGAGCGCGCTTTGGCGCCCTTTGGCGGGGCGAAGACATACTTGCCCCGGATGCGCTTCAGCTGGTGCTCCACACGGAGCCACTCGCCTTCATAGTCGATCTCCTCTTCAGACAACCCGAACACCTCGCCCTGCCGCAGGCCGCAGCCACTGGCGATGTCGACGGTGGTCCGCAGATGCCGAGGCAGCGCGGCCCGCACCGCCAGCACCTGCGCGGTGCTCCACGGCGTGACGCGCGGTGGGGCAGGCTTGGGCACCTGCACAGACCGGGCTCGGCACGGATTCTTGGACAGGAGTCCGTCATCCACTGCGGCGGCAAACGCGGCGTTGACCGTGCCGAAGATGATCCGGCGGTGCGAGGAGGCAGGGACGTTCTCCTCCAGCTCTCCCAGCCACGTCCTGATGTGGCCAGGCTGGAACGACGGCATGGGGCGGGTGCCGATGTAGGGATAGGCATGCAGCCTCAGCCGCCGTTCCGCAGCCTCGCGGCTGTTGATCTCCGTGGTGTGGGTCTTCACCCACTTCTCGGCGAACTGCCGGAAGGTGACGCGGTTGGCGCGCGGGTCCACGTATTGGCCTCTGGACATGTCGGCCGCGGTCTCGTTCAGCCACAGCTCGGCGAGACGCTTCCGCTTGTCCGGGAAGGACTTGCTCTTCTCGGTGCCGTCGGGACCGACGTACCGCGCGCGGTAGCGAGCACCGGCGCCGTGCCGATCGGTCTTGACCCGCCGGGTCTTGCCGTCGGGCCCGGTCTCGGTCTTGTACCAGCGGTCTTGGATGTGGCCTGCCACGTGAGGGCTCCTCTGGGGAAGCGCTGAGGGCGGGCCCTGTTGGGCCCGCCCTCGAGGTCGGGTGGAGGTTAGGCAGCTTGGCTGAGGTCCGCGCTCTTCTGCTCGGCGATCCAGGCGTAGACGTCGGCGGGGTCGTAGCGGAGATGTTTACCGACGCGGAATCCGGGCGGACCGGTGCGCTTCTTGCGCCACTGGTAGACGGTCTCCACGGGAACGTCGAGGAGTTCGGCGATGTCGTCGGGGTTCAGATATCGGTCGGGGAGGCCGGCGCGCAGGATGGCGCGTGGGCTGCTCTGGGCGGGCATTGCTCCTCCGGCGGTTGGTTGGGGCGAGTGTCTGTCCGAGGTTCGGATTTCTGCGCCATCGCGTCACCTACGTCATTCGTGGCCCTGACCTGCGTTTTTGGGTGACGCAAGGGGTGGGGTGCGCCTCGCGCGTGAAGGCGGGGCCGCTGCGCAGCGCGACCTCTTGCTGCGGCGGCAAGCCGCCGAACAAGCAAGAAGAGCACCGGGGCTTCCCGTACGAGGTGCTCTTCTTGCTCGTGCGGGCGCGCATCCGGTAGAAGGCGGCTCGGCTCATGCCGAGTTCGGCGAGGACTTCGGCGAGCTTGAGCAACTGCGGGCGTGGCATCGGGCTCCTTCAGCCCGGTCCGGGGCGCGAAAACCCCGGAAAGTACTGACAGAACTGACAGAACCTCGCCATGTGGCCTCTGACCTGGGCTTTTGGCCGGTTTGGGCTGCGTGACAAAACCTCAAAAAACTCTGACAGAACCTCGAAAACCTCGGTTCTGTCAGACCGGACGGCTCGCCCTCGGCGAGGTTTTTGGAGTTCTGTCAGAGTTTTCGGAGGTTTTGTCAGAGCTCCGAAAGTGCCCGTTTCCGCAGTTCAGAGGCCTAGTCGGGAGGTTCTGTCAGTTCTGTCAGAGGTTTCGGGGGTTTTCAGGCAGCGGGGGTGAGGCGGGGATGGGTCTCGTAGCGGGGGGAAGGCGGCCGGCCGCCGCGTGTGGTGCGGGGTGGCGGGGGCTGCTGGCGGATCCAGCCGTGTTCCTCGAGGAGGTCCAGGGCGGGGTCGAGATCGCCCATGGCGAGGAACTCGCTGCGGGGCACCGCGCGAAAGAGGTCGCGCTTGGTGAAGGTGGCGGTGCGGGTCTCGGTCAGGTGGGTCAGGACGGTGTGGGCGGCTTCCTGAGCGGGGTCGGCCTTCATGGCGTTGAAGACGTCGAGGGCGTGGGCGGTGAAGTAGTCCCCGAGGCGGGTGGCGGCGGCCATGGTGGCGGCGGCGATCGGACGGATCCAGGCGTCCTCGGGGTGGGCGGCGAGGTGGAGGAGCCCGGCGATGCGGGCTACAGCGCCGTCGCGCTTGCTGGCCCAGTTCACGATCGGCGCGAGGGTCCCGTCCTTGCGGAGGCGGGATTCCGTGACGCGCTGGTAGGCCAGCAGGACCGCGTCGGCCTCGGAGGTGAGGGTGAGCTCGGCGGTCTCGGTCCAGCCCGCGAGGGTCATGGCGAGGCACCCGAGCTTCTGTGCGTAGGTGCCGGCGGTGTCGGGACTGAGGAGTTCGGGAGTGAGGTTGCGGTAGCCGACGAGGGATTCGGGCTTGGAGTAGAGGAACCTGGCGAGCAGGCCGCGCCCCTCGGCGCCCTTGATCTGCCCGATGGAGTCCAGGACATCCGGCTGGACGGCCAGGCCCATGGTGATGGCGGGGTTCTCGATGTACTGGGCGTCGCGGGCCTGGCGGTTGACGCGGGCCATGTCTCCGGCGTGGCCCTTGAGGAAGATCCCCATGTTCGGGACGCCGGAGTACCGTCCGGCGATGATCTCGAAGATCTCACCTTCCGGGGACAGGATCGAGATCCTTCCGTCCTGCTGGGCGAGGAGGCTGGTCAGACTCTCGGCGGTAACGTCGTCAGCCACAAGCTGCGGCTCCGCCGGGACGACGGCCCGCTCGGCGGCCTCGGAGAGAGAGACGGCCTGGGCGGTCAGATCGGCCAGCTTCTCAACGTCGGCGTTGGCCGCCAGCTTCTCGGCCTTCTCGGCCGCAGCCTTCGCGATCCGGGCCGACGCTGCCGCCTCGGCACGCTGCGGCGCCGTGAGGTCGATGAGGGCCTTCTCGGCGGCGAGGAGGGGCTTGGTCATGAGCCCGAACACGGCGCTCTTGCGGTTGCCGGGCGGGAGAGCGACGGCGGTGTAGAGGTTGACCGGCTCGCTCCACTGCCCGCGCACGGTCACGGTGAGGCGCCCGCCGGCGGCCGTGCCGATCACGGCGAGCGCGAGACACCCGGCGAGGTCGACGGGCGTCTGCGTCTCCTCCGCGACACCGGCCGTCATGGCGGCAAGCCAGTCGGGCAGGGCGTCCACGGGGAAGGTCGGGAGCTGCCCGCGCGGGTTGAGCGGTACGGGCTCGTCCCACACCGGCCCGGCGACATCCTCGGCAGTCATTTCGTCGAATCCGGCCCACAGCTCGGGGTCATGCGGAGTCATGCGGCTTCCCTTCGCGGGGTGAGGCGGGAGCAAGCTGCGCGGTGCTCTGCGTGGTCGGCGATCAGCGCGAGGACGCGGGCGCGACCTGCGGCGAAGATGTCCCGGCCGCAGGAACACCAGGAGCGCACGCTCGGGCTGGCGCCGTACGAGGGCGGGGCGACGATGTGGAGCCAGGCCACCGGCCGGCGCCCGTCATTGGCGCGGGGGTCAGGGCGAACCGATGAAGGGACGCCTTCGGCGACGACTTTTGGCGCGCTACTGCCGTCCGTGGTGGGGGTCGGTTCGGCGGGGCGAGGGCGGGTGCTCATGTTGTCCTCACCAGGACGGCGCCGAATCCGTTGGTGACGGCCCGCTCGGCGTAGGCCTCGGGGACGTCTACGGACACGGCCGCGTCGATGACGTGCCGGGCGAGGATCTCCAGGCCGCAGGGGCCGGGGCAGGTGGTGTGCTGGTTGGCGAGGAAGCGGGCGACTCCGTACGCCTTGGATCCGGCGCCCTCGTTGCGGCAGGCGGTGATCCTGGCGAGCCCGCGCTGCAGCCCGGTACGGACGAAGGTGTTGTTGTGGCGGCAGCCGGTGGCGACCGATCGGTCCCAGGTGGCGCGGGCCGGTGAGGAAGAGTCCACCTCCCCTCCCCGGGAGCGGGTGGACTCTTCCCTGCCGACCAGGGCGCGCACGGTATCGGGCAGGACGGTCATGGCGCCGGTGCCGGTGTTGATCCAGCGGGCGTAGGACATCAGGGACTTGATGTCCACGCCGGGTCGGACCCCATTGGCGGACTGCATGGTGCCCCGGTAGACCCAGTGCTCGCCGCGGGTGGTCGCCACGCTCTTGGTCACGGGGAGGGCCTGGCGGGCCCAGGCCACTGCGTCGGCGTTGTCGAGGTCCACGACGGTGAGGCCGGCTCCGCCGGGGTGGTAGGCGACCCCTCCGGCCTGCTGCCAGGCGCGGGCCCACGCCGGGGAGGTGAGGACTGCCGGGTCGGTGGTGGCGGCAGCCCAGGCGTGGCAGGGGGCGGGGCACTGGCAGGGCCCGGCGAACTTCATGTTCGGGCGGTCCCCGCACCGGCAGGGCCCGGCGCCCTTGCTGCTGGTGCAGGCGACACAGTTCCCGACGGGGAGCTTGCTCGCGCGCAGGGGCAGGACGGGCAGGCCGATCTCGGCGAGCCACAGTGCGGTACGCAGGTGCCCGGTCGCGGTCCTCATGCGGCCACCGCTCCGGCCGGGGTACGGGCGAGGAACGCGCGGCCGAGCCAGTGAGCGAAGGCCGGCGGGATGGCCTCGGTGAGTTTCTCGCGGACGTCGGTCCAGTCGATGCCCATCGCCTGCTGCAAAAGCAACGGCCGGTCGGCGTTCGATGCTCGCCGAATGTCGGCGGTGTGAGTCATGCTGGAGTCCTCCAGTTCAGTGGAATGTGCTGGTTGACGAGGGCGGCCCCGGTCTTTGGCGAGAGGGGGGCCGCCCTCGTTGTGTCTGCTGGCGCTCAGTTGTTGATCTGCCTGCGTACCTCGGCGATGAGGCGGAGGGTTTCGTGTGCCATGTCGGCGATTGTGCGGAGCTTCTCTTCGACGTCGGCCAGGTTCGGCTCGGTGAAGGAGAAGGACGGTTCGCGGTTCGGTTGGGGGTCGGTGAACGAGAACGACACGGGGTGGCTCCAGCCGGTCAGATGTTCATGTGGTGTGCGCGTTGGATGGCCGCCTCCCACACGCCGCGTACCTGTGCGCCGGTGTGGGAGTCGTTCCAGGAGGGGATCGCCTGCCACTGTTTGCCGTGCTGGTGGCGGGCTTCGACCAGGAGGAGGTTCCCTGCGTCCTGGTAGGCGTTGTTGCGGGTGCCGGCGGCTGCTCGCAGGGCGCCGATGGAGCAGCGGGCGCCTTCGGGGTGGATCAGGTGGTGCTTGGCCCAGCCGTGGGTGTCGAGGAAGGCGAGGGCGTCGGTGAGGGTCTTCTCGACCGGCCCGGGCCTGTGCACGGGCGGGGCGGGGGCCGCGGGGACGCTGGGCTCTGGGGCGGGGTCGAGGAGTTGGAATGCCTTCGTGTACAGGTCGGGGTCGATGGGGGTGAAGCTGGTCTTGGTACGGGTGTTCATGCTGCCCTCCACAGTCCGTTTTCGTTGGTGACCTCGTCGCGCTTCTTCAGCTCGGACAGGCGCGGTTTGATGTGTTTCGCGGACGTGCCGAGCTTTCGGGCGATGGTCTCGGCGGTCATGGGGATGGATTCCTGTCGCAGGAGTTCGAGGATTCGTGGCTTGATCAGCTCCTGTCCGTCCGAAGGGCCGGCGGGGGTGGCGGGGCCGGTTTGGGCCCGCTGTGGTGGCCGTTCGGGCGGGCCATGCTGTGCTGCGGTGAGGAGGTCGGCGAGGCTTCCGATCAGGTTCTTGCCGCGCTGGTCGACCGTCGCGGTCTGCGTGATGGCCTCCCGGTGCTGCCAGGAGTCGCAGTCCTCGACGGCGACGGGCGGCATGGTTCCGGTGAGGGATGCGGGGGCTACGTCCAGGTGCAGGGAGCGGAACTGAACGGCCTGTGAGCCGGGGGTGAGGAGGTAGCCGAGGCCGAACGTGCCGTCCTCGGGACCAGCGGCAGCCGCGGTCGCCAGGCCGGTCATGTCCCGCTCGGCGACCTTGGCGTACTGGCCCGGCCACGAGGAAGGGATCGACGACAGGTCGATGCCCTCGGCGCCCTCGACCGCGTTCGCGCCGACTAGGGAGCCCTGTCCCCTGGCGCACCGCAGGAACACCGCGCCGCCACCGATGAGGAGTTGGGAGCGGATGACCGTGGAGTTGCCGAGGTCTTCGGCCAGCGGGGTCTGGGTGGCCAGGACCACGCCGATGCCCCGCTTGAGGGACCGGCGGGTCAGCTGCTCCACGATCGCTTTGGCCTCCAGGTGGTACGGGGAGGAGACCGACAGCAGCATGTGTGCTTCGTCGATGACGGTCAGGATCAGTGGGTCGGTGAAGGGGAAGGACGGGGAGCGGTAGCGGGCTTCGCGGTCGAGCATCATCGCGTAGGCCAGGCGAAGGGCGCCCATCGCTTCGTCCAGGCCGTCGCCGCAGTACGCGGAGAGAGGGGCTCCGGCGATGGTTCCGGCCTGCGGGGACGCCAGGATCACGCCGATGCGTGAGCGGTGGGCGGAGAGCAGGACTTGTTCCAGGCATCCGGACTTGCCGGAGCGGGAGCCGCCGACCAGGTAGAGGTGGCGGGCCCCGGAGCCCGGCTGGGCCAGGGGGACGAGGGCGGGGCGTGCGTCGATGTAGGTGCCCAGGCGGATGTATCCGCGTGCGTCCATGGCCAGTTCGTCCACGACCGAGGAGAGCATCGTGCCGTGCATCAGCGCGTGTTCCTTCATCACGCGCACCCCCATCTGCGAGGGCTTGTCGGTGGGGGCGAGAGCGATCTGGATGGTCTCCAGGTCGAGGTTGCCGGCGAGGTCTTGGATGTTGACGGTCCCGATCGCCTTGCGGTCGCGGGTGGCGATCCCTTCCCAGTCCAGGGGCCCGTCGTAGCGGGTGAGAGCCAGGGTTGTGCCGGGCATCGCTCCCTCCGGCACGGCGACGTGCGCGGCCCACACCTGCTCGGGAGTCGTGGGCGTGCCGGTCGCCGTGATCTGCGGTTGTTCCGCTGCCTTGGTGAGGTGGACGGTGATGGGCAGGGCGTTCGGTGCGTAGTGCTTGGCGTCGCCCATCTCCACCTGGGAGACGGGGATCTGGTAGACGGCGGCGATGTCCGCAGCCTTCACCCTCACCTGCTGGCCCTGGGGCAGCGTGATGACCCCGGTGAACGACACGTGCTCGTCCCCGACGTCGAGGGCGAGGTGGGCGAGGTCGGCCCCGGGCTGGATCAGCTTGCGGCCCTCGGTCTGGGTCGGGCCGGAGATGAACTCCGCCCACCAGGCGGTGATCAGCTGCACCTGCGAGGTCTGCCCCGGCGCGGCCGTGGCCGTGGCGGGGAGCGTGGGGAGTTCGCTGGTGGTGTTGCGGTGGTGGGCGAGGGCTGCTGCTCCGGCCGGTACGGCGAGGCCGAGGGCGATCAGCGGGTTCATGCCGCTGGTGATGATTTGGTGTGCGGCGATGCCGGACCCGGTGGCGGTGATACCGCAGGCGATCAGGGAGCGCAGGGCCGGGGCGGAGGCATTAACGGCCCACGCTCCCACTCCGGCCGCCGCTGCGGCGAGGGCGGACCAGGGGCCGACCGTGAGCGCTCCTACGGCGAGGGCTGCGGGCGCGTACTGGATGAACTGTGCTCGAGTCGGCCCCATGGTCCTGGTCTCCTTACTGCTGGGTGTAGAAGGCGGCTTCGGCCATGTCGACGGGGGAGGTGTCCACGGCGTCGGCGATGCCCCCGTGGTCGGACTCGACAGCGGTCTTGGCGTCGTCGGCGGCCGCGGCCGCGCTGTCCGCCGCGGCGGTGTAGGCGCCGGCCGCTTCCTTGGCGCCGGTCATGGTCAGGGCGGCGTCGGCGAACTCGGCGGTGGTGGCCGCGTCCACGGCCAGCGCCTTCATCGTTTCGGAGGCGTCCTGCATCTGCTCCGCGGTCTCGTCCACGGTGGCGGTGAGGTTGGTGACGGTCTCGGCGTGGGCGTGAACCTGGTGGGTGAGCCAGGCGAGCTTCGTCCGCAGGGCCGCATACGTCGCGGCGTCCTTCAGCGATTCGGTGACAGACATGCGGGATTCCTCCTCTGCTATCGGGCGTTGTAGAAGTCGCGTTCGGCGGGCTTGGTCAGCGGGGAGTCAGCGACGGCCCTAAAGATCTGGCCGTGGCGGACCTCGGCGTTCGCGGACGCGGTCCGGCACGCTTCCTCGCCGCCCTGGATCTGGTCGTGAAGCGTCTTCGCGGCGGCGGCCTGGAGGTCGAGCTGCTCCTTGAGGTGCTCGCACTTGCCGATGAGGTTCTCGCCGACACCCTGCTCCGTGATCTCGGCGATGAGCACGTCGCAGTCCGCGGCCAGCTGCGCGGAATCGTCCACGAGTTCCAGACAGGTCTCCGTGCTGGACTGGCACAGGGTCGCGGCGCCTTCGGCGAGGTCGATGACCTGCGTGAGGGTGAGGACCTCACCACCGCTGTAGGTACGGGACTTCCCCGCGGCCGTGGTGACGTGAACACCCGTCTCGTCGACGGTCGCTGTGTGCGGGATAGGCGGGTTGGGCTGCATCGCAGGGTCCTTCCAGATCTGCTCGGGGATCGTGACGGCAGGCGGGGCAGGGACAGCGCCGGGCGGCGGGATCGTCGGCCCCGGCACAGGCGTCGGAGGAGCAGCGCCAGACGGCGGCGCAGTATGCGGCGGCGTTGGGGGCTTCGGCGGCGGAGCGGTCGGCGGCGTTGGGGGCTTCGGCGGCACGGTGGTCCCCGAGGCAGGCGCAGAGGGACCCGGCGGAGCCGCGGTAGGAGGCGAACCGGAAGGCACGGTGCCCGGTTTCTTCAGGTAGGCGGACCGCCATCCATCACGCAGACCCCCGGCCCAATGGGCACCCGCGAGAAGCCCGTAATGCGCTTTCGCCGCCGCGTTGTAGGAGGCGTTTCGGAAGGTGTCCGGTGCCCGGGTCGGCTCCCATTTGGCTTTCGGTTTCGGCGGAGGTTTCTTGATTCCCGCCTGCTCGTATTGGCCGTGGGTGTTGTCGACGCCGACGAGGTAGGTGATGGCCAGCAGGATGAGGAGTTCCACGAGCCTCCTTCCATGACGCTGTGTAGTTGTCGGGGGTTACGAGTTACCGGTTACAGACCCTGCGGACACCGGTTCGGGCCGCCCAGGGCGGGGACGGGGTGGCGTCTGCGGCCTGTAACCGGTAACCAGTAACCGGCGCGGAGCGGGCCTAGCGTGACGTTCCGATGTTGCTGACCGTGTCGTTGGCCGTGTTGAAGACCGATTCGAGCGTGCTGCGGATCTCGTCACTGAACGGCGTGTACGGCAGGAAGATCCCGGAGACGACCAGCATCAGACAGATCGCCATCTGCTTTCCCTTGGTCTTCTTGAAGGTGAAGAACAGGGCCCAGCAGAACAGGGCCAGGGCGAAAAACTGGAGCGTCATTCTCATGCACCCTTCTCGAAGGTGAATCCCTTGTTGTCCGCGGGGGTTACCGCACCGGAAGCGGAGGGCGTGGAGAGCTTCTTGAAGGCGATGAGTCCCCCGCCGCCGACGAGCGCCACCCACAGCCAGGGGCTGGAGGTGATGGAGTCGCCGGCCCCGGTGGGCTCCTGCGCCTTGTGGGTCGCGCCGCCGAGGGTCGGGGCGGCGCAGGCGGGGATGTCCGCGACGTCGTAGGAGGCGGCCTTGGCCACCGCCGCCGCCCGGACCTTGCTGCACTCCAGGTAGACGGCCATCTCCCGCTCGTACAGGGCCTTGGCCGCGGCTTCCTCGGTCTGCGCCCGTTGCTTGTCGGCCTCTACCTCGACCAGAGTGTTCGCGGCCTTCTCCCCGGCCCGCGCACGGTCCTGGGCGGCCTGCTCGCCCTGCAAACTGGTGACGGCCACGACCGTGCCGCACACCGCGAGGACAGCGATCGTGCCGCATACGGCGAGAGCGGCGGTATTACGACGGACCCCGCCAAACTTGGCGGAGAACTTGGACGACGTGCTGGGCTTCTGGGGGGCCGCGGGGTTCATGCGGGTGAACTCCTCGTCCCAGTCGATGCCGGACATGACGGCTCCTCCTTCCAATGCTTGAGCGGTGCAGGTCAGACGTGCTGATCGGATGCGGGGTAGGCACACGGGGTGCACATGCCGAGCGACGCCGGAATCACGTATCCGGCATCGCGTCGGCAGGTAGGGCACCAACGGCGGGCCGCATTGGCCTTCGCCAGAGCTGCGGCCCGGCGGGCGGTCATCGGCCTCACCGGCCGGGCCAGGTCGATCCGGTACAGATAGGCCACCAGCGGCCCCCGCCGCCGGCGGGGCCGCTCGGCTTGGGCGACGACGTCTTGCCCGCCTGGCCGCAGGCCGAGGGCGCGGAGCTGCCGGCGAGTGGCCAGCCCGTCGGGGGCGAGGCGCCACCGGTAGACGGGGAGGGTGGTCACCGGGGGCTCTCTTCCTGGGCCATGAGGGTGGCCCAGGCGCCCCGGATTCGGGCTTCGCCGCCGGTGAATCCGGACTCGCGGAAGGTGGCGGCGGTCTGCCGGTAGGACAGTGGCGGGTCGGCGGAGTAGCGCAGGTACCTGAGGACGACCACGATCTGCTCGTCGGTCAGCGGTTCACCGATCAGCGGTGTGGAGACCCCGGCGATGGCGGCGACTTGGTCGAGAGTCACGGGCGTGACGGCAGGCGTGACGCCCTCCCCTTCTGGGCCAGTCAGAGGGTCGTTGACGTGCGTGTCTTCCCCGTCACGCCCACCCGTGACGGGACCCTCCCAGCCTTCCCGTTCGGGTGCCGGGGGGAGGGCGGGAGTCACGGCCGCCGTGACGGCGTCACGCCCTGCTGTGACGGGGTCGGCAGGGGATGTGACGGTGATGGCGAACATATCGCCGAGGGCGACGGCCGCGCCGGTGGTGATCCGCTCCCGCTGGACGTCCAGCAGCCGGGCCCCGAGCGTGGTGTCACCTGTGCCGACCTTGCGGGCCAGGCGCCACGATGCCCGGTCCGAACGCTCTCGGATCTTCTTGTCGGGGTGGTTGGCGGCGCGGGCGCGGTGGTAGGCGAGGGCTTGGACGACGTCTGCCGCCCGTGCTTCGGCCTCGGCGTCCCGGCCGTCGACATGGACCACGATCCGGCGGGCCAGGAACGCCATCCCCTCCGCCGAGATCGACATGCCCAGTGGGGTGATCGCGTAGATGACCGTGCGGGGCCCGTCCGGGGCGGCGACGGCGGACATGGCCGACGCTGCGGCTGGTAGGGCCCACAGGCCGGCGCGGACCACGGCTGGGGAGGACTGGCCCAGCATGGTCAGCCCCAGCAGCACCAGGGCCAGGACGGCGGTGGCGCCTTCACCGGCGGCGACCGCGCCGAGCGCGGTACCGCTGTTGTAGGCGCCCCGGATGTTGGAGTAGGTGCCGTACCCGCCGGCCGCGCCCGTGGCGAGCATGGGGGCGAACCCGAGGCCGAGGACGAACTTCTGGGCTCCCGTCAGCGGGCGGCCGGTCACCGGTCTTCCCCGTTCTTCTCGGCCTTGTACGGGGTGTAGGTGACGGGTTCCTCGGCAGTCCGGGTGCGGATCGCGTCCGCGGCCAGCCGGGGGTCCCGGCTGACGGCGCGGTTCGTTTCGATGATGATCCGCACAGCGAGTGCCCGGCGCTCCAGCAGCCGGAGGTAGAGCCGCTCGTCCGCCTCCGCGATCGAGGGCAGCGGCAGGTTCAGCGCTTCCACGATCGCGCCCAGTAGGTCGACGTGGGCCGCTTCGGTGCGCTCGGTCATGCCGCGTCCCCCGAGACCTGCGTGCTGGCGGCGCGGTTGGCCGCGTCCCGGCGGACGGTCAGCACGCGGTGGTGGGCCCGCCGGATCCGGCGGGCGTCGAACTCCGATGCCGGCCGGTCCAGCAGGACGATCAGCGTGTCCAGCAACTCGACCTCGGCCAGGACCACGTCCATCTCGGCCTCGATCTCGTTCAACTCCGCGTCCGTCGGCTCAAGGTCGACCGGAAGCGGGATAACACCCGTATGACGTGCAACGATGGACATCATTGGGTCGTACTCCCTTCTCAGAGGAACGGCCCGGAAAGAGGCCCTGGAGTAGCCGCTCCGGGGCCTCACGCCGTCAGAACCAGGAATCTCCGGCTCCCCTCGACCCCGCCCGTACGAGACGGGCGAGGCAGGCAACCGACCGCAGCCAGGCAGCCGCGGAAGCGATGGGGTGTTGCGTCGGACCTCCGACTCGCGTGGTGCCGCTGACCCCGGGGAGGTCCGATTCCCGGAGCGCGTCGCGGCGTCAATGTCGGCCACGCGGTTCTTTAGAGCCGACTGCGTGTCCCGTTGGGTGGGGCCCGGTTGTGACGCGGGCCCGGTCTCGGTCGGCTGGTCTCCACTCGCCTCGGTCGGCGCTGTCACGGCCGTGGTGCTGCGGTGGATCGCACTATTGAGTTGGTCCAGGTGGCAAGGGGGGATTAACACCTCTGCCCTCCGGCGCCCTTTCCTGTTAAGGGGGGGTTGCCACCCAGCATGGACGTAACTGGCGGAAGGTGTCAAGCCCCCCTTAACATGGGTCCAAGGAGTAGTTCGCTGAGCCGGATAACGCGAGGGCGGGACATTGATCGAGGAAGTGCGACGAGTCTCGGCGATGCAGGATCACGCCCTGCGCGTCAAAGCGGCTGTTGATCTCATGACAGAGCTCCAGTCCGCTGTCATCGAGACCTCACGCATGCGCAAGGAGAGCATCGCGTGGCTGCGGAAGAACGGTCACTCGATGGCCGACGTTGCCAAACTCATGGGCGTGAGTCGCGCTCGCGTGGCCCAACTCCGGGACGCCGGTCCGCCGCCGGAACGAGCATTCCTCGGGACTCAGCTGGTCCAGGTTGCTGTGCCGCTTCGTCCCGGCGAGCGCGAGTACGTAGCCGTAGAGGACAGCTCAACTGGGCAGAAGCTGCTGGCACTCGCCCAGAGCCTCCAGCTGAATGGCGAGCTCCAGTACATCCCGGTGACAGGCGAGATCGACCTCAACCGCGACGACCTGGTGATCGTCTGCGGACCGAAGACCTCTCCCGAGGCTGCGGCCGCGCTCAGCCAGGATCCTCGGCTCTCGTTCGAGCCTCTGCCCGACGGGCGGTGGGCCCTCACCGAGCGCGAGAGCGGCAAGATCTACACGTCGCCGAGCGATGACCCAGACCCGGCGCCGACGGATGTGGCCTATCTCGGAAGGCTTCCCCGCCCGGATGGTCAGGGGACCTTCATCCTGATTGCCGGAGTCCACGCAGTCGGGTCGCTCGGCGTTGCGCACTACCTGACGGAGAACCTCGCGGCCCTGTACGAGGATGCTGGCACCTCCCCGTTCTCCATGGTCGTGGCATGCGATTTCGCCCCAGACGACAAGTCGGTGACGGCGAGTCGATCCGCGAGCGGTGTGCTCCTCCACGAGGACCCCTGACGTGGAGGTGTCAGCGTTCAGCAGGGCGTGCCCGGGCCGTACCAACGAGGACTTCGCGACCTGGGACGACCAGGTGGCCATTGTCGTGGACGGCGCGGGCATGCCCGACTCACTGACACCGCCGTGCATCCACGGGGTCTCCTGGTACGCCAGGACCCTGGGCACTGCGCTGCGTGCCGCGGCCAGCGGCGGCGGGACGCTCAGGGACGCCCTCGCGGAAGCCATCGCGAGCACGGCGGACGCGCACCGAGACACGTGCTCCGTCGACGACCCGCTGTCGCCGTCGGCGACCCTCGCTCTCCTCCGCTTCCGGGACGACGCCGTGGAGTGGCTCGTCCTAGGTGACTGCACTCTCGTCCTGGACCACGGCGGAACAGTGGAAGCAATCTCGGACACCCGTCTCGCGACGGTGGCCCCGAGCGAGCGGGCGGCCATGAAGAGCGCGCCTCGAGGTTCCAGCGAGCGCCGGCAACTCCACACCCGACTGGTGCGGGCTGAAAGGGAGCTTCGGAACCAACCGGGCGGATACTGGGTTGCGGCCTCAGATCCGCAGGCAGCCGACGCAGCGCTGGCTGGCTCTTTCCCCGCAGGGGGCGTGGCTCGGGCAGTACTCATGACTGACGGCGCCGCGCGGCTAGTGACCACGTTCGCCCTAGCCGACTGGTCGACCTGCCTCGACATCCTTCAAGGCCAGGGCCCGGAAATTTTGATCGGCCGGGTGCGCGAAGCGGAACTGACTGACGTCGCGATGAGTCGCTGGCCTCGTAGTAAGAACCATGACGATGCCACGGTCGTCTACGTCCACAGGGACTGTGGACGGCCCGCCGCGTGAAAGGTCTCCTCTACGGCCGCACCCACACAGCTCCCCTGGTATGTCTCCCGGCTGATCGTGGCGACGTGCCCGCCGGCCGGATGGTCGAGCCGGGGTGCCAGTGACTGGTGCTCACCGGGACCTGGGGTCCCGGTGAGGGCTCACGTAGACATGGCTTTGTCCGGAGTGGTGCAGGGAAAGGTGGGCATTGCCGAGCTTCGCGTCGGCCACGTTCGCTGCGTGACTAGGACAGCCGACATTCCCTATCTGGTGCGACGCGTTCGAGCTGCCGTGACCGCCCGCGATAGCGGGGTCACGGCCTACCTGGAGCATGGCGTGGAAGCCTAGGGCTTCTGTGGGTACCGTCCTGCCCCGATGGGCAGTTCTCACGGGCAGGCGGGCCAAAGACGGCTCGCGGCGCGCGATGCCAGAGAGGTGCCAGTTGCCTGAGTCCCGGAGTAAGAAGACCGCAGTCCCGCCAAGTGTCAGGCGAACAGCGGAGAACATCCAGCGCATCACCGTCAAGGCTTCCGTCCGCCATCAACGGCTTGCCGACGGGCGCGAGCTTGGAAGCACGCTGATCGACATGGTGCGCGAGTGGCACGACATAGGCGGGGGTGTCCTTGAGATCACTGGCGCCGGGCCCAAGTGGTGCCATATGTCTGATGACTCAATGGTGATAGGTGATTCGCGACCTATGGGCCTGAGTACGGACCTATGCGCTGTTGCCGACCATGCGGCGGCCCGAGCCTTTGCGGCAGGCTTTCGAGACTCAATTGTCACCAGTGGACCTCTGGTGAGCTACTGGTGTGCCGGGTGGCCCACCCGTCTGCGGGTCAGGGAATTGCGCTACCGCCTCTCCGAGGACCCCATGCGACTGTGCGTGCGAGGGCGCCAATCATGGGATGGGCGAGGATGCGTTTCGGATCCCGCGACCGGAACAACCCGACTGGAGTGCTGCGCCAGCACCTGTCTGGCGGGCGGGTGCCGGAAGCGTCGAAGTCGATCGAGAGCATCGCAGGGTGGTAGGCCGTGATCCCTTCAGTCGGCACGGGGGCCGCGTACGTCCACCTTCACTGGCTTGGGCAACGCCAAGGGTGATCGACTAGCCAGACGGGGCTGCTCGCACCTCCGAATCGAGCTGCCTTTGGGGCATGTGGGCCAAGAACCCGGATGAAGCGGAGTTGCGGTGCAGCACAGCAGGTCAACCGCGAAAGGTCCCTGCAACCGGAGCACTCCTCAAAGCCGTCACGGGTGCACTTGCCGAAGAAGACGACCAAGGCCGCGTAGAAGACCGCGGACAAGAAGGTCACCGGCGGCCGGAAGCCGCGCAGCGCCTGACCGGCACGGGCGGGTTACTCAAGGATCCTCAGTTCCGAGTCCGGCACGCCACCCAGCAGACGATCACCGAGACCGCGCCGCTCTTCGAACTGTGCCTCGACGCTCCGGTTTTCCCGCGCTTTCACAGCTGAAGCCATGTGACCGTGCTGGCGGCGCCGACCGCCGCGCCGAACGCGGGACTGAGGACGCGGGGCGGCATGCGCAGTGTGATGTGTACGCAGCCGAGGCAGCCGCGCGCAATCGTGAAGACCCCATCCAGGCGTGATCTCAGGCCCTGTCAGGTGAGACCCCGTGCACGGTACGAATCCCGTGCTCGTGCGCTGTCTTGCCGGTCCCAGGTCGACGGTTCGCCCGAGGTACTGCTCGGCTGGTTCGTTCTCGGAGTGGGGGATGTACGAGTTCTCGACCGTGCGTACGGCGGCGTGTCAGGCGGTCCTCGGTGCGTCTGGCTGGCACCGCGGCACCGACGCCTGCACTACATGACCGCTGGTCAGAAACGTTAAAGCGCAACGGATTCAGCGGGTGTGATCCATCTCTCGCGGGACCGGCGAATGCAGGGAAAGCGTGACGCCGGTAGGAGGTGCAGGCACTTTCGGTCCTTACCGAGGTACGGAATCCGAACAGCCCTCTTCGATCGTCCCCAAAAACGAGGAGAGTGGCGATGCCCGCACCTTGACAGGGGCATTGCCACTTCTCGTGACAAGACGATCATCTTGCGTAACCGCCGGGAGGGTGAATTCGTAAGGCGTCGGGCGGCTCCGAGGGCACCACCCCCCGGAGCTCATGCCCGACTACTGGCGCCATACCGGTCAAGGCTCAACGTCAGCTGCATCAATCTAACGGCCTGGGCCGCCTGAAGAGTCCCCAGGACTGGGGGGTTACTCAATAGTAGGGCCTCTTCTCCCAAGCGCTGGGGTGTTTCCCCCCATCGGACGCCTGCGACGCGCCGCACGCCGACCATGCGGCCGTCTGGGTGAAGCGACTGTCCCGCGAGTGGGCTAGTGTCGATGCCCACCCGATCTGAATAGCAGTCAAGAGACGTAGGGCAGAACGGAACTCACCATTCCGGCACCTCTTCGCCAGAACAACAACTGAATGCGCCATACCGGTCAAAAATCCACAGGTTCCGTCAACGCAAAAGGACAGAGCGTGTCATACCTTGTTGCTGCAGTCCTGATCGTCGCGATCACCGCAGCCACCTTCGCGTTCGCCATCCGAACGCTCCGCCTCACTCCCGCGCGTATCGCGGTCGTGATCAGCGCGATCATCGGCTTCATCGTCGTGCTCCCCCCGGTCATCGAGGCCCTCCGGGACCAGAACCCGCCCGCCCCCACGGCCCCCGCGAACCCCAACAACAGCTCGGCGGTGCAGCGATGACGTTCTGGAAGCGCAACGAGCCGCTCCAGATCGGCTCGCAGTTCTACGCGATCGACGTGACCACTGGCCGCATCGACCGCGACAAGCGCCCCATCCGGCTCAGCAGCGTCTTCGAGCGCAACCCCTTCCTGCGCGAACTCCCCGCCGAACTGCGGGCCAACTTCCAGGAGATGGCTCAGTCGAGCTCCCGCGAGCACCGTCGGGGCACCGAGCTGCGCGGCCCCGTCGGCGGGATGGCCGTCCACATACTGCTCCGCGGGTGCGTAGCGGAGAAGACCAAGATCGGCAGCACCGCCACCACGGTGCGCATCCTGGGCGCCGGCGCGGTCCTGGGGTGCATGGAGGTCTTCGACGAGAAGATGGCGCCTCCGGCCGCGACCTGTCTGAACGACACCTGGACCATGTCCGTGCCGATGGACCGCATGCGCATGCTGGCCGAGAGCTACCCCAGCCTGATGAAGGCGATCGGCATATCCGTCACCGACCGCGTCGAGGCCACCGAGCGGATCTATCACCGCAACACCGCGAAGGCCGAGCAGCGGCTGGCCGGCCTCCTCGCCCACCTCGTCATGCACTGCGCCGTGCCGAGCAGCAAGTGCGACTTCAAGGTCGAGGGCCCCGCCCAGAGCGACCTCGCCGAAGCCCTCAGCCTCAGCAGCGGGTCCATCGAGGCGGCTCTGCTCTCCCTCAGGAAGAAGGAGATCGTGATCACCGGCTACCGCTCTTACGAGTTCCCCTCGCTCCGTCGGCTCCTGGACGCCAGCGGGATGAGCTTTCCGCCCGAGTCCCTCGCCGGCGCCCTGGCCAGCTTCTGAATCTCTGAGGCATAAACGACGACGTGCCGGGCCGCGCAGGGAGGAGATCCCGCCGGGGCCATCGCCGGGCCGTCTGCGGGCCGTCGAGGGGCGGCCCAGGACGGCCGGCGACCACCGGCAACAACCACGACGGGCCCGGCACCATCAGGTGCCGGGCCCGTCGTTTTACCTGCTAGACCCAGGTGTCCAGCCACATCCTGTTGCGCCAGTCGTCCATCGGGATCGCCTGCCCCGTGTAGATCGGCCAGAAGTAGATGAAGTTCCAGACGATGAGCAGGACCAGCACCCCCGCCCCCACCGCGCCGATCGTCCTGCGCCGTTCGTCCGAGCCGGGCGGGCCGATGATCGCGCCGATCATCATCGCCAGCGCGAGGCACAGGAACGGCACGAAGACGACCGCGTAGAACAGGAAGATCGTGCGCTCCTGGTACAGGAACCACGGCACCCAGCCCGCCACCACCCCGCACAGGATCCCGCCCGCCCGCCAGTCGCGGCGGAAGAGCCAGCGCCACAGCACGTACGCCAGCGCGAAGCAGGCCGCCCACCACAGCAGGGGTGTGCCCATGGCGAGGACCTCGCGGGCGCACTTGTCCGCCGCGGTCGCGGGGCAGCCGGACCGGCCCGCGGACGGGTCCTCGTAGAAGTACGAGACCGGGCGGCCAAGGACGATCCAGCTCCAGGGGTTGGACTGGTATGTGTGACCGGACGTCAGGCTGACATGGAAGTCGTACACCACGGTCTCGTAGTGCCACAGGCTCCGCAGCCAGTCGGGCAGCCAGGACCAGGCCCCGTCGCCGCCCTCGGTACGCGCCCAGTCGCGGAAGTAGCCCTTGTCCGTGGCGATCCAGCCGGTCCAGGAGGCCACGTAGGTGACGATCGCGACCGGAATCGTGGACAGGAAGGCCGGGAGTGCGTCGCGACGCAGCACCGTCCGGTACGGCCGCACCCCGCCGGCCGTGCGGCGGGCCCCCACGTCCCACAGGACCGTCAGCAGGCCGAAGGCGGCCAGGAAGTAGAGGCCGTTCCACTTGGTGGCGCAGGCGAGGCCCAGCATCAGCCCGGCCGTGAGCCGCCAGGGCCGCCAACCGAGCCGGAGGCCGTCGGCGACGCGGGCGTCGGGGCGCAGCACTCCCTCCGCGTCCACCGGCAGCGCGGCGGCCAGCCGGGCCCGGGCCCGGTCGCGGTCGATGAGGAGGCAACCGAAGGCGGCCAGGACGAAGAACATCAGCACCAGGTCGAGCAGCGCCGTGCGGCTCATCACGAAGTGCAGTCCGTCCACGGCGAGCAGCGCGCCCGCCAGGCACCCCAGGAACGTCGAGCGCAGCAGCCGCCGCCCGATCCGGCAGAGCATCAGCACCGACAGCGTGCCGAGCAGTGCCACCATGAACCGCCAGCCGAACGGCGTGAAGCCGAAGAGCTGCTCACCCAGGCCGATGACCCACTTGCCGACAGGCGGGTGCACCACGTAGCCGGGCTCCACCGGCACGGGCACCGCGTCGGGGTTCGCCAGGATCGACTTGTCGATGTCCTTGGGCCAGGACGCCTCGTACCCCTGCTTGACCAGGGCCCAGGCGTCCTTCGCGTAGTAGGTCTCGTCGAATATCACCGCCTTCGGGCTGCCCAGGTGCCAGAACCGCAGCACCCCGGCGACCAGCGCCACCAGCAGCGGACCGGCCCAGGCCATCAGCCGTCCGACGGCCGGCGCGGCCGTCGGCGGGACACCGAGCTGCGCCCACACCCGCCCCGACGGCCGGGTGTACGGCGGCACAAGACGCTCCCGCAGTCCGATGACGGGCCGCGGGACATAGCCGAATCCGCGTAGGCGCTGCTGCCAGGAGTGTGGCTGCGCTGGTTGTTCCACGGCTTCCTTTCCCGGCAGGGCGCGTGGGGCAGTACTGGTCACCGCGCCATCGTAGGGAACGCGGCTGTGCGCGCGGGTGGCGCACACGGCGCGGGAGGAGGTGTGCCGTCCTGCGAGGATGGGCCCGTGACTGGGACTGGATCGGTGACTGGAACGCTCGTACTGGCGGGGACGCCCATCGGCGATGTGGCGGACGCGCCGCCGCGGCTGGCGGCTGAGCTGGAGACCGCCGACGTGATCGCCGCCGAGGACACCCGGCGGCTGCGCCGGCTGACCCAGGCGCTCGGGGTGCAGACACGCGGCCGGGTCGTGTCGTACTTCGAGGGCAACGAGTCGGCCCGTACGCCCGAGCTGGTCGAGGCCCTGGAGGGCGGGGCGCGGGTGCTGCTGGTGACCGACGCGGGCATGCCCTCGGTGTCCGACCCCGGCTACCGGCTGGTCGCCGCGGCCGTCGAGAAGGACATCAGGGTCACCGCCGTGCCGGGCCCCTCCGCGGTGCTCACGGCGCTCGCACTGTCCGGACTGCCCGTGGACCGCTTCTGCTTCGAGGGCTTCCTGCCGCGCAAGGCCGGTGAACGGCTCGGCCGGCTGCGTGAGGTCGCCGGCGAGCGGCGCACCCTCGTCTACTTCGAGGCCCCGCACCGGCTGGACGACACCCTCGCCGCCATGGCGGAGGTGTTCGGCGCCGAGCGCAGGGCCGCCGTCTGCCGCGAGCTGACGAAGACGTACGAGGAGGTCAAGCGGGGCGGTCTCGCCGATCTCGCGGCCTGGGCGGCGGAGGGCGTACGCGGCGAGATCACCGTCGTCGTCGCCGGTGCCCCGGACACCGGGCCCGCCGAACTGAGTGCGGAGGAACTGGTGCGCAGGGTGCGGGTGCGTGAGGAGGCGGGGGAGCGCCGCAAGGAGGCGATCGCCGCCGTGGCCGCGGAAGCGGGGCTGCCCAAGCGGGAGGTGTTCGACGCCGTCGTCGCGGCGAAGACCGCGGCCGGTGGCCCGCGGTGACGGAGGGCGTCCAAGTGAACACCGAGAGAAACCGTCAAGGGTGCGCCACGGGGACAGCAAGGTAAAGAGACTAACCTGAAAGGCAAAGCGCAGACCGTGTGGTGGGCCTTTCTGGCATGGGAAGGCTAAATCTCCTCCTCCTTCCTTCCATCAATCGACGGGCGCTGGTGCGCTTCCGTCGAAAAGGGCGTCCACTGGTCCGGTGGAGAGGAGCTCACATGAGCGACATCGCGGGTATCCGGATCGTGGGCGAAGCCTATGCCTTCGCCTGTATGCGCTGCGGCTACGGCTGGGAGCAGGCGTACGAGATAGAACACCACACCGACGCCTCGGGAAACGACTTCGTCATCTACAAGGCGGACGGCATGCGCGTTCCCTCGCCGCTCAACCGCCCCACCTGCCTCAACTGCGAGGGGCACACGGTGCGCATCATGCGCGCGGGCCAGGTCTCTTCGGTGGTGAACCCCCTGAACGAGCACTACCACTACCCCGTCGCGCCCGGTATCGCCGGTCCCGTGCCCGCGACATACACCTCGTCCAAGAAGGCGGCGCGGGAAGCCGCCCGACCCGTCACCGCCCAACCGGCTGCCGCCCAGGCCGCCGCGGGGTCCGCCCGCGAGCCCAGGCCCGCCAAGCGCAGGCGGCTGGCCGCGCTGTTCCGCTCCTCCCGCCACGGCCAGCGCGACAAGTAGCCCCGCAGCGAGTGGTAGCCCGCAGTAGTCAACTGATGACAGGCGGCGGGCGGTTCGGGGCCGTCTCCGTGGCACGCCTAGGATCGCGGTCATGAGCCCCCGGAACGACAGCACCACCCCTCCGCCGCCACCGGCACCCCTGCGGGTGCCGGTCGCCGACTCGCACACCCATCTGGACATGCAGAGCGGGACCGTCGAAGAGGGCCTCGCGAAGGCCGCGTCGGTCGGTGTGACGACCGTCGTGCAGGTGGGCTGCGACATCAAGGGCTCGCGCTGGGCGGCGGAGACCGCGGCCACGTACGAGAACGTGCACGCCGCCGTCGCCCTGCACCCCAACGAGGCCCCGCGCATCGTGCTGGGCGATCCCGGGGGAAGTCCGTCCCGGCAGGGGGCCCGTGAAGCGGGTGGGGCCTCCGCGCTCGACGAGGCGCTCGCCGAGATCGACCGGCTCGCCGGGCTCCACCAGGTGCGGGCCGTCGGAGAAACGGGGCTCGACTATTTCCGCACCGGCCCCGAAGGCATCGCGGCACAAGAAGCGTCGTTCCGCGCCCATATCGAGATCGCCAAACGGCACGGAAAAGCACTCGTCATTCACGACCGGGACGCGCACGATGATGTTCTGCGCATTCTCGCCGAGGAAGGCGCCCCCGAACGGACCGTGTTCCACTGCTATTCGGGTGACGCAGATATGGCCCGGATCTGCGCGGAAGCCGGCTACTACATGTCATTCGCGGGCAACGTGACGTTCAAGAACGCCCAGCCGCTTCGCGACGCGCTTGCCGCCGCCCCGCTGGAGCTCGTTCTGGTGGAGACCGACGCCCCTTATCTGACCCCCGCGCCCTACCGCGGGCGGCCCAACGCGCCGTATCTGATTCCGGTCACGCTCCGTGCCATGGCGGGGGTCCGGGGGATCGACGAGGACGCCATGGCAGAGGCCATCGCAGCCAACACGGCCTGCGCTTTCGGCTACTGAGCGGGTGCCCGCACCCGCTCTCGGAGGCCGCTCGCGGTCGCATACGGCCCGCGACACCACGTAGCCGGGTTGCTTGGGAGAGTGACCGTCCTCGGCTAGGGTCCCGGCGTCGTGAGCACTTCGCAGGGTAGTCACCGCACCGCGGCCGGCGCCCGCGCCGCCTCCGAACCCGATACGGGGACGGGCGGCGCCCGCACCGGTGAGCACTGTGCCGCCCGGCGCCGCACGGCGGCGGGCCGCAGAGGTCTCCGGCAGGGTCAGGGCCTCCACCTGGGCCGGAACCTGAATCTGAGCCTGAATCTGAATCTGCGCCGCCTTCTCCCGCAGGCCCTCGTGATCGCCCTGCTCGCCGGTGGCACCTCCGCCTTCGTCGCCGCCGACAAGGCCGTGCTGCTCACTGTCGACGGTGTGCCGCGCAGCCTGCACACCTTCGCCGGTGACGTGGCCGGGCTGCTCGGTGAGGAGGGCGTGGCCTTCGGCGACCACGACATCGTGGCCCCGGCTCCCGGCACGTCCCTGGCCGACGGGGACGAGATCGTGGTCCGCTACGGCCGCCCCGTCACCCTCAGCCTCGACGGCCACCGCCGCCGGGTGTGGACCACGGCCCACACGGTCGAGGACGCCCTGGACCAGCTCGGGGTGCGGGCCGACGGCGCGTACCTGTCCGTGTCCCGTTCGCGGCCGATCTCGCGCAAGGGCCTCAGCCTCGACGTACGCACCGAGCGTGAGATCACCGTGCGGGCCGACGGCCGGGAACGTACGGTCCACACCAACGCGGCCACCGTCCGGGAGGCCGTCGGTGCGGCCGGTGTCCGCCTCGGTGGTGAGGACGCCACGTCCGTGCCGCCGGGCAGCTTCCCGCGCGACGGCCAGACGATCACCGTCCTGCGGATCGCCACCGGCGAGGAGGCCCGCGAGGAGCGCGTCCCGTACGCCACCGTCAGGGTGGAGGACCCCGCTCTGGCCTCCGGCACCCAGCGCGTCGAGCAGCGGGGACGGCACGGTGTGCGCCGGACCACCTTCGCCGTGCGCACCGTCAACGGGGTCCGGGAGGGCCGGCCGCGGAAGATCGCGGAGGAACTGGTGCGGAAGCCGCGCGCCGAGCGGGTCAGGGTCGGCACCAGGCCCGGAAGGCTCCCTGACCAGCGGATCAGGGCCGGCTTCAGTGCCGGGTCCGGCGGCAGGGTGAGTGGCGCCGAGGGCCTCGACTGGGACGGTCTGGCCGCCTGCGAGTCCGGGGGCAGGCCGGGGGCGGTCGATCCGTCGGGGACGTACGGCGGGCTCTACCAGTTCGACAACCGCACCTGGCGCTCGATGGGCGGCCGGGGACGGCCCCAGGACGCCCCTGCCACCGAGCAGACGTACCGGGCGAAGAAGCTCTACTCGCAGCGGGGGTCGAACCCGTGGCCGCACTGCGGCCGTAGGCTGTACCGGTGAGCACCACCGATCCCGATGCCCTCCTCGGCCCCGCCGACATCCGAGAACTGGCCGCAGCGCTTGGCGTACGCCCCACCAAGCAGCGCGGCCAGAACTTCGTCATCGATGCCAACACCGTCCGCAGGATCGTCCGCACCGCCGGGGTGCGGCCCGACGACGTGGTGGTGGAGGTCGGCCCCGGGCTGGGCTCGCTCACCCTCGCGCTGCTGGAGGCCGCGGACCGGGTGACGGCCGTCGAGATCGACGATGTGCTCGCCGCCGCGCTGCCCACGACGATCGCCGCGCGGATGCCGGAGAAGAAGGACCGTTTCGCGCTGGTCCACTCCGACGCCCTGCACATACGGGAGCTGCCGGGCCCGTCGCCGACCGCGCTCGTCGCGAACCTCCCGTACAACGTGGCCGTGCCCGTGCTGCTGCACATGCTGGACCGCTTCCCGACCATCGAGCGCACCCTCGTGATGGTGCAGTCGGAGGTCGCCGACCGGCTCGCCGCCGGACCGGGCAACAAGGTGTACGGCGTCCCGTCCGTGAAGGCCAACTGGTACGCGGAGGTCAAGCGGGCGGGGGCCATCGGCCGCAACGTCTTCTGGCCCGCGCCGAACGTCGACTCGGGGCTCGTGTCCCTGGTCCGGCGCACCGAGCCGCTGAGGACGACCGCCACGAGGGCCGAGGTCTTCGCCGTGGTCGACGCCGCCTTCGCCCAGCGCCGCAAGACCCTGCGCGCAGCTCTCGCCGGATGGGCCGGCTCTCCGGCCGCCGCGGAGGCCGCGCTGGTCGCGGCCGGGATCTCGCCGCAGGCACGGGGCGAGTCGCTGACGGTGGAAGAATTCGCCCGTATCGCGGAGCACAAGGGAGCCGAGTGAGCGTGAGCGCAGGCGTCACCGTACGGGTACCGGCCAAGGTCAACGTCCAGCTGTCGGTGGGCGGGGTGCGCCCCGACGGCTACCACGACCTGGCCAATGTCTTCCTTGCCGTCGGCCTCCACGACGAGGTCACGGTCACCCCGGCCGACACCCTGACCATCAGCTGCTCGGGCCCGGACGCCGGCCAAGTGCCCCTGGACCGCAGCAACCTCGCCGCCCGCGCGGCGGAGCTGCTCGCAGCCCGGCACGGCATCGAGCCGAACGTCCATATCCACATCGCCAAGGACATTCCCGTCGCGGGCGGTATGGCGGGCGGCAGCGCCGACGGCGCGGGTGCGCTGCTGGCCTGCGACACGCTGTGGGGACTCGGTTCGCCGCAGTCCGAACTCCTCCGCATCTGCGCCGAGCTCGGCAGCGATGTGCCCTTCAGCCTGGTCGGCGGGGCGGCACTCGGCACCGGCCGCGGTGAGCGGCTCACCGTCCTGCCGGTCGGCGGGGACCTCCACTGGGTGTTCGCGGTCGCCGACGGCGGCCTGTCGACGCCCGCCGTCTACAGGGAGTTCGACCGCCTGAACGAGGGCGTGGACGTCCCCGCCCCGGTGGCGTCGCCCGACCTCCTCGACGCCCTGCGCACGGGCGACGCGGGTGCGCTGGCGGGCGCGCTGGTGAACGACCTCCAGCCCGCGGCGCTTTCGCTGCGTCCCTCGCTCGCGGCCACGCTGACGGCGGGCACGGATGCGGGGGCACTGGCCGCGCTGGTGTCCGGGTCCGGGCCCACCACGGCGTTTCTCGCCAAGGACGCGGACACGGCGGAGCACATCGCGGTGGCCCTGCTGGCCTCGGGGAGCTGCCGCACGGCCCGCGTGGCCGAGTCGCCGGCGCGCGGCGCGACGGTGATCTAGGGCGTGTTGCGAAAGTAGCGCCGTCCGCCCGGAGGGCGGGGCTCGCGGCGTCTGGTGCGTGCGATCGCAAGGCGGAGGGTCGTCCTCGTACTGGACGTACTTGGATGAGTCCGACAACGCAGTGAGTGTGCGTGCCAGGCGGGACTTTCGCAACACGCCCTAGTCGCGGCAGGCGACGTCTGCCCGTCGAGGAGCGGCGAGGGTGCGTGCCGGCGTCGCGACGGGGTGGACGTCGCCTGATGTCCGCCGGGATCGCGGCACTCGGTTCCGCGTACTCACAAGGAAGTTGAGTATCTGAGCGCTGATGCCGCGGGGCCCGGTGACGCGACCGTGCAGGCATGGGATCAAGCGTTCGTGAGCTCGCCGAAGCCACCCCGGACACCCGGGACCGCTACGTCGACCTGCTGAGGGTCGCCTCGCTCGGCACGGTCGTGCTCGGCCACTGGCTGATGGCCGCCGTCACCGCCGACGGCGTGGGCAACCTGCTCGCCATCGTGCCGCAGCTCCAGCTGCTGACGTGGGCCTTGCAGATCATGCCGGTGTTCTTCTTCGTCGGCGGCTTCTCGCACGCGCTCTCCTACCGCTCGCTGCGCCGCAACCGGCAGGACGGGCCGGAGGGTTCCGTGTACGCGGCGTTCCTGCGTGCCCGGCTGCGGCGACTGCTGCGGCCCACGATGGTCTTCATCGGGGTGTGGGGAGCCGCCGCGCTGATCATCCAGCTGCTCGGCGGCGGCAGCGGGCTCACCGGAGTCACGCTGCGCCTGGTGACCCAGCCGCTGTGGTTCATCGGCATCTACCTCGCCATGGTCGCCTTCACCCCGCCGCTGCTCAGGCTCCACGAGCGCTACGGCTGGGCCGCGTTCGGCGCGCTCGCCGCGGGCGCGGTCGCGGTGGACGCGCTGCGGTTCGGCCTCGGGGTCCCGTATGTGGAGTTCCTGAACTTCGCCTTCGTCTGGCTCGCCGTCCACCAGCTCGGCTTCCTCCGCGCCGACGGCCGCCTGCGCCTCCCCGCCGCCCTCGCCGTGACCGGACTCGCCGGAGCGGTCGCGCTCGTCGCCCTCGGCCCGTATCCGCTGTCCATGGTCGGCATGCCGGGCGAGAAGGTCTCCAACATGGCCCCGCCGACCCTGGCCCTGCTGTGCCACGGCCTGTGGCTGGTGGGCGCGGTGGAGCTGCTGCGCGGCCCCGGCGCCCGTTTCGTGGGCCGCCCCCGGGTGTGGCGCACGGTCGTCGCCGCCAACGGCATCGCCATGACCGCCTTCCTCTGGCACCTCACCGCCATGCTCGGCGTCTACGGAGTCCTGCTCGCCACCGGCGCCACGCTCCCCGACCCGGCCTCGCCCGCCTGGTTGGCCCAGACCCCGCTGCGGATCGCCGCGGCGGCAGTGCTCACGGCAGCGCTGGTGGCCGCCTTCCGCACCTTCGAGCGCCCCTCCACCGCACCCGCCGCCCCGGGGTCGGGCCCCCTGGCCGCGCTCGGCGTCACCTGCTGCCTGCTCGGCGTCCTCGGCCTGTCGACGGTCGGCTTCGCCGGTCTCCTGGAGGGCCGCTCGGCGATGCTGATCGCCTTCCCGGTGACGGCTCCGGTGGCGGTCGCCATGACGCTGGTGGGGTGGCTGCTGGTGGAGCGTGGCGGCCGACTCCGGGGTGCGCCGGCCTGAACCCACCAGCCCCGCGATACGGGCGGCTGAAACCGAGGGTGCCCCCGACGACTAGGCTGGGAGGTCGATCGATTCCCCTGTCAGGAGAGAAATGGCCGTCAACCTGGTCAATGTCGAGGCAGTCAGCAAGGTGTACGGCACCCGTGCCCTGCTCGACGGCGTGTCGCTCGGCGTGTCCGAGGGGGACCGTATCGGCGTCGTCGGGCGCAACGGAGACGGGAAGACCACCCTGATCCGGATGCTCGCCAAGCTGGAGGAGGCCGACACCGGGCGGGTCACCCACAGCGGTGGGCTGCGGCTCGGAGTGCTGACGCAGCACGACTCGCTGGACCCCGGCGCCACCATCAGGCACGAGGTCATCGGTGATCTCGCCGACCACGAGTGGGCCGGGAACGCCAAGATCCGCGACGTGCTCACGGGGCTGTTCGGCGGGCTTGACCTGCCGGGGTTCCCGCAGGGTCTCGACACCGTGATCGCGCCGCTGTCCGGTGGGGAGCGGCGCCGGATCGCGCTGGCCAAGCTGCTGATCGCCGAGCCCGACCTGATCGTCCTGGACGAGCCCACCAACCACCTCGACGTGGAGGGCATCGCCTGGCTCGCCCAGCACCTGCGGACGCGGCGCTCGGCGCTTGTGTGCGTCACGCACGACCGGTGGTTCCTCGACCAGGTCTGCACCCGCATGTGGGACGTGCAGCGCGGCACGGTGTACGAGTACGAGGGCGGCTACTCCGACTACGTCTTCGCCCGTGCCGAGCGTGAGCGCATCGCCGCCACCGAAGAGGTCAAGCGGCAGAACCTGGTCCGCAAGGAGCTGGCCTGGCTGCGTCGCGGAGCGCCGGCGCGGACGTCGAAGCCCCGCTTCCGGGTGGAGGCGGCCAATGAGCTGATCAAGGACGTGCCGCCGCCGCGGGACAGGTCCGAGCTGATGAAGTTCGCCACCACCCGGCTCGGCAGGACCGTGTTCGAGCTGGAGAACGTGACCGTCCAGGCGGGCCCCAAGGTGCTGCTGAAGCATCTGACCTGGCAGCTCGGGCCGGGCGACCGGATCGGGCTGGTCGGGGTCAACGGCGCGGGGAAGACCTCGCTGCTGCGGGCGATGGCCGAGGCCGCCCGCAGCGAGGGGGAGCGGCAGCCCAGTGCCGGGCGGATCGTCAGCGGCAAGACCGTGAAACTGGCCTACCTCTCTCAGGAGGTCGTCGAGCTCGACCCGGCTCTGCGGGTGCTGGAGGCCGTGCAGCAGGTGCGGGACCGCGTCGACCTCGGCAAGGGGCGGGAGATGACGGCGGGGCAGCTCTGCGAGCAGTTCGGCTTCTCCAAGGACAAGCAGTGGACTCCGGTCGGCGACCTCTCCGGTGGAGAGCGGCGCAGGCTCCAGCTCCTGCGGCTGCTGATGGACGAGCCCAACGTCCTCTTCCTCGACGAGCCCACCAACGACCTCGACATCGAGACCCTGACCCAGCTCGAGGACGTCCTCGACGGCTGGCCCGGATCGATGATCGTGATCTCTCACGACCGTTTCTTCGTCGAGCGCACCACCGACCAGGTGTACGCGCTGCTCGGTGACGCCGCGCTGCGGATGCTGCCGCGCGGGATCGACGAGTACCTGGAGCGGCGCCAGAAGATGATCGAGGCCGCCGTCCCGCCCCCGGGTCCGGCCGCCGAGCGGTCCGCCGCCCCGGAGAGGTCCGCGGCCGAACTGCGCGCCGCCAAGAAGGAACTCCAGAAGATCGAGCGGCAATTGGACAAGCTCTCCGAGAACGAGACGAAGCTGCACTCGCAAATCGCCGAAAACGCCACCAACTTTGAAAAGGTGGCCGAACTCGACGCGAAGCTGCGTGAATTGGCGGCAGAGCGCGAAGAGTTGGAAATGCGCTGGCTGGAGCTCGCCGAAGAGGCCTGAACCGCGGTCGTGAAGCCGGTGTGCCGAGCCGGTAACAGGGGCATCACGGGCCGGTCCGCCCTTGGGTACAGGCGAGGACCGGCCCCGTTTTGCGCGCCCTCCGGGTGATACAAAGAAGGCCCGCTCGACTGACGCAACGCTGCGCCATCCATGTCCGATTCGCTCCTTTCCGCAGGCAACTGCCGTGCGGAATCGCGGGGGAGGCCGATCGGGCGCTGGACCGCATGAAGGGGGAAGCGCTGATATGTCTCAGCCGCCCAGCCAGCCACTGCCGCAAGGTGGTTCCGGGGATCCCCAGGACCCTCCCGCGGGCTCACCGGGCCAGGGGCACGCGCAGCCGCAGGTCCCCCCGCCGCCCGCGCAGCCGCCCCTGATACCCGAGGCCCCGGTACAGCCTCCGCCGGCGGGTGCAGCGGGTGCGTCCGAGGCCTCCCCGTCCGGTTACGGCTATCCGCAGCAACCCGGTCCGTATGGCGCGCAGCCCGGTCCGTACGGTGCGCAGCCGGGCCCGTACGGCCAGCCGCAGGGCGCCGGTTACGGCTATCCGCAGCAGCCCGGCCCCTATGGCGCGCAGCCCGGTCCGTACGGTGCGCAGCCGGGCCCGTACGGCCAGCCGCAGGGCGCCGGTTACGGCTACCCCCAGCAGCCGCAGCACCCCGGCGCGCCCACGCCCCCGGGCGGCAGTGGCGGTGGCAACCGCTTCAAGGGCAAGCCCGCCGTCGTCATCGGCGCTGCCGTGGCCGCGCTCCTCGTCATCGGCACCGGCACCTGGTTCGCGCTCAGCCGTGATGACGGCGACAGCAACACCAAGCCCGAAGCCAAGCAGAGCACCGGACCCAAGCCTTCGGGTTCGCCGTCCGTGGACCAGGGCGACGGCAACGGCAACGGCGACGAGGAGGACCTCAACGCGGGCCGCAAGCCCGGCGAGGCGAAGGTCCTGTGGCTCGCCACGAACGATGTCGACCTGCCGCGCAACGGCGCCGAGACATACGGCCCCTGGGTCGTCGGCGACACCGTCGTCAAGGGTCTCTACAAGCAGCTCGTGGGCTACTCGGCGGCCGACGGCAAGAAGAAGTGGACCGTTCCCTTCCCGGCCGAGCTCTGCGCCGCCAGCCCCCGGGCAACGGACGGCGGAAAGCTCGTCGTCGCCTACAAGGACGGGGCGAGCGACCGTTCCAAGTGCACCCAGGTCCAGCAGGTCGACCTCACCACCGGCAAGGCGGGCTGGAAGCAGGTCATCAAGAAGAAGGCCGCTTTCGACCTCATCGGCAAGATCACCCTGGCCGTCAGCGGCGACACGGTGGCCGCGGGCCGCACCGGCTACTTCGACACCTTCCGGCTCAGCGACGGCAAGCCCGGCTTCGCCAAGGTCGCGGGTGACTGCCAGCCGAGCGGCTTCGCAGGCGGACCCAGGCTGATCGCCTCCGAGAGCTGCCCGAGCGGAGACGGCAAGGCCCGCTACCAGCTCCAGGAGCTCGACCCGGTCACCGGCAAGGCCAGGTGGACCTACAAGCTGCCGCTCAACTGGACGGTCTCCAAGGTCTACTCGGTCTCCCCGCTCGTGCTGTCGATGAGGGAGCGGGAGACCGACAAGTCGCAGCTCATCGCCCTCAACGCCAACGGCACCCTGCGTTCACAGATCGACGGCGGCGGAAAGAGCTACCAGGCGGGGTGCGGCAACTCGTTCAGCGTCTTCGGTGACGCACTCGAGGGCTGCGGCGGCACGGCGGCCGACGCGAACACCTTCTACATGGCCACCTCTGCCGGCACTTCCAGCGCCTCCCGCACCAACGAGGTCGTCGCCTTCGACCTCGCCACCGGCAAGCCGAAGTGGCGTGCCGCGGCTCCGGACGGCCACGAGATGATTCCGATGCGACTGGAGGGCTCCGAGGTCGTGGTCTACGTCAAGCCCACGTACAACAGCGGCGGCGCGGTGGCGACGCTCGCGCCCACGGGCGGCAAGCCCAAGGTGATCCTCCAGCACCCCGCGTCCACGGCCCAGATCGAGAACACCTTCTGGTCCCCGCTGACCGCGTACCAGGACGGGCGTTTCTACATCGCGAGCGGCCGGGTGAGCGGTTCCAACGACGAGCAAGAGATGAAGACGAAGACCATGATGGCCTTCGGTAAGTGACGGCTGTGACAGAGCGAATGCATCACCACCCCGAACAACCGTCGTCGTCCCCGTTCCCGGGCCGGTTCCCCGGGCCGGACGAGACGGCGCCGCAGCAACCCGGACCGTACGGCCCCGCCCAGGCGGGTCCCTACGCGAGCCTCAACCCCCACGGTGGCGGCGGCGCCCCCGCGCCCGGGCAGGCGCCCCCGGGGCCCGGCGGACCGTACGGCCCGCAGGACCCCGCAGGAGCGTACGGCCCGCAAGGCCCCGTCGGACCGTACGACCCGGCCCAGGCCCACCCCGCCGACGGGCCGGCAGGACTGGGGCAGTTCCCCACAGCCGGTGGCGGCCGCCGCCGGTTCGGGCGGCCCGCCGTGCTGCTCGCCGCGGGTCTGGCCGCGCTGCTGCTGATCGGCGGCGGCACCTGGCTGGCCCTGTCGGGGGACGGTGGCGGCGGGAAGACCAGCACCGGCGGGACGTCCGGTTCGTCGTCCGCCAAGGACAAGCCGGCCAAGAAGAGCGGGCCCGGCTCGTCCGACCCGGACACGGCAGAGACCGCCCGGATGAACGCCGGCGGCAAGCCCGGCGACGCCAAGGTCCTGTGGCTGCGCAACAACGACGTGGACGTGCCCGGGAGCGGCGCCGATGTGTTCGGCCCGTGGGTGGTCGGGGACACCATCGTCACCGCCATGTACCGGACCGTCACGGCCCATTCGGTGAAGGACGGCACTCTGCGGTGGAGCCTGCCCCTGGGTAGTGACATCTGCAAGGCGCCCGAACACGCCTCCTCCGGCGGGAAGATCGTCATCGCCGTGCAGGAGAAGGCCGGCGACAAGATGGACGAGTGCCGGTCGCTGCGGATGATCGACCTGAAGACGGGCAAGGAGGGCTGGCGCCAGCACATCGCCGAGAAGGGCAACTTCGACTTCTTCCAGGACTACTCGATCGCCATCTCCGGGAACACCGTCGCGGTCGGCCGCATCAACCACCCCGTCGGCTACCGGCTCACCGACGGCAAGGAGCTGTTCGGCGAGTGGAAGGGTGAGAACTGCCAGCCGTACGCGTACGCGGCGGAGGGCCGCAGGCTCGTCGCCGCCGCCTCCTGCCCCGCGAAGGACCAGGACCACCCGCAAGAGGAGGTGCACGGGATCGATCCGGACACCGGCGCATCGCTCTGGAAGTACCGGATCAAGACCGGCTACCGGGTCGACCACGTGTACTCCGTCCGGCCGCTGGTCGTCTCGGTGACCAACCTGAAGGAGCAGAAGCACGCCGTCTTCGCCCTGGACGAGATGGGCAAGATGCGCTCGACGCTCCAGAGCAAGGACGACTTCATGTTCGGGTGCAGCGACAAGGTCTCGGACGAGGGCAACCTGCAGACCTGCCAGGTCGTCGTGGACGGCAACACCCTCTACGCCGCCACCCAGACCGGTACGGGAGGCAAGGCCGCGATCGCCGCCTTCGACCTCCGCACCGGGAAGGTGGTCCGTCGCATCCCTGCTCCCGGGAAGCAGGTCCTCATGCCGCTGCGTATGAACCTCAAGGGGGAGAAGCTCATCGTCAGGGTCAGTGCCACGGACGGTGAAGGGGGTTCGCTCGCCCTCGTCGGGTCCCGCGGGACAAAGCTCGCCGAGCTCCTGCGCTTCCCCGCGTCGACCGCCAAGACGCAGCAGAGTTTCCCGGAGGCCGGCGGGACCTACGAGGACGGCCGCTTCTTCCTGGTGCACGACGTGGTCGTGGGCGCGAACGACGCGGAGGAGAAGACCAGGAAGACGATGATGGCCTTCGGCGAGTGAGCACGTACGGATGACAACACCCGAGTTCGGTCAACTCCCCTTTCCCAGAGGTATGTACGCATGACACAGCCGCCGAGCCAGCCTCCGCAGCCCCCCAACCAGCCTCCGCAGCCGCCGAGCCAGCCCCCGCAGCCGCCGGGTCAGCCTCCGCAGCCCCCCAGCCAGCCGCCGCAGCCGCCGGGTCACCCTCCGGCCCAGCAGCCCGCGCCGGGCGGTTTCGGTGCGCCCGTCCCGCCGCCGCAGAACTCGGGTTACGGATACCCCCACACCCCACCGCCCGGAGGCGCGGCAGGATCCCCCGGCTACGGCTACCCGCAGGCACCGGGGCACGTGCCCGGTCAGCAGCCGATGGACGGGCCGCCGCACGCCTACGGATACCCGGCCCAGCCCGCGCAGCCGCACCAGCAGTTCGCCTACGTCCCTCCCACGCAGCCCATTCCCCCCGCATCCGCCGCGCCGGCCAGGAAGCTCAGCGCCCCGGCGCTGATCATCATCGCCGCGGCCGTCGCGATCGTCCTGATCGTCGGCACCGGGGTCTGGTTCACGATGAGCGACGATGGCGGCAAGAACCGCGACGAGACCGAGGTCTCGACACAGGGCCCCACTGGCGGAACAGCCGGCCCCGACGGCTCCACCGGGGCGGAAGCGGGTCCCGCCAAGGAGAAGGTTCCCGCCGACCCCGCGGCCAAGATGGCGTTCCAGGTGGCGCAGCCCAAGGTGACCGGCAACGACCTGGTCAACGTGCCGGGTTCCTGGGTGACCGACACCACGTACGTCAAGTCGGGCCCGTCCTCCATCGTCGGATACGACGCCGTCAAGGGCACCGTGCTGTGGACGATTCCGCTGCCCGGCCAGGTGTGCGCGGCGTCCCGGCACCAGTCCGCGGACAACAAGACGGCGATCGCGTACGAGCCCACCAAGCGCACCGCCCAGAAGAAGTACGCCCCGTGCACCCAGGCCGCCGCCGTCGACCTCGGGACCGGCAAGCTGCTGTGGACCAAGTCGGCCAAGGGCACCGGGGACGACGACCTCGCGATCCGCGAGGTCACGCTGAGCGGCGACACCGTCGCCGTGGGCGGCACGGACGGCGGCGCGGCCTTCGACCTCGCCACCGGTGCGCAGCGCTGGAAGCCCCAGAGCGATGCCGAGGGCTGCTACGACATGGGCTACGGCGGCGGTCCGGCGCTGGCCGTGGCGCGCAAGTGCGGTGAATACGGCAGCCAGTACGTCGTCGTCCAGGCGCTCAACGCGAAGACCGGCGCGCCGCTGTCCTCGTACAAGATGCCCGCGGGTGTGAAGTACGTGGGCATCGTGTCCACCCAGCCGCTGGTCGTGGCGGCCAATGTCGGCGACACCGCCGAAGACGGCAGTGCCGTGTCGGACTTCTTCTCCATCGACGAGAAGACCGGCAAGCTCAAGGCCAAGATCTCCGCGGACGCCGAGCGGTACGCGGCGGAGTGCGGTTCCACCGAGGTGGAGTCCTGCACCCGGGCGGTCGTCGGCAACGGCAGGCTCTACCTCCCGACCGAGAACCACGAAGTCAGCGGGGAAGGCCTCGACGAGACCAACGAGATCGTCTCCTTCGACCTCACCACCGGCAAGGCCACCTCCGACCGGGCCGACGCGGGCGAGGGATACGAGCTGGTCCCGCTGCGCATGGACGGCGGCAACCTCCTCGCCTACAAGTCGCCCCCCTACGACAAGGGCGGACAGATCATCAGCATCGACGGGAGCGGCTTCAAGCCGTCGGTGCTGCTGGAGGTGGACAAGTCGGCACAGGAGGTGGCGGACACCTTCTCCGTGGACTCCGACGAGATCCTCTTCTCGGGCGGCCGGCTGTACCTCTCCCAGGCGATGGTGTCCGCGCCGCTGAGCAGCGACCGCAAGGACTACCTGGCCGCCGCCTTCGTCACCGGCAGCAGCGGCTGACCGGTAGACACTCCGCGAACGAGCCCGGCGCCCCGATCCCTTGATCGGGGCGCCGGGCCGTTTTGGCGAAGAATTCGACAATCTGGGGGGCTTCTGGCAGGTAACAGGCACACAACGTCGAACAAGCGTGTAGCTTGCCGGGTCAACAGGGCTGGTGTGGCCGGGGGGCCGACTCCAGGGGTAATGGGGGGTTTGCTCGATGGGTGTGCGGCTCATGGTGGTCGACGACCACCGACTGCTCGCGGAAGCGCTCGCATCTGCGCTCAAGCTGCGCGGGCACCGGGTGCTCGCCGCGGCGGCGCCGACGGCGGGAGCGGCCGAGCTGGTGGTGAGCAGGGCACCGGAGGTGTGTCTGCTGGGTACGGCGACACCCGCGGAGCCGGGGGTCTTCGACCCGATCGCGCGGATCAAACGGGAGCGCCCGCAGGTCGCCGTGGTGGTGCTCGGGCCCGTGCCCTCGCCGCGCGGGATCGCCGCGGCGTTCGCGGCGGGCGCGTCGGGTTACGTACGCCATGACGAGCGCATCGAAGGCGTCGAGCGGGCCATGATGAAGGCACGCGCGGGGGAGACGGCGGTGGCGCCGCAGCTGCTCCAGGGCGCTTTCACCGAGCTGCTGAACCCAGCGGTCCAGCCGGATGACGAGGGACAGCGGCTGCTGCGGATGCTCACCCCCCGGGAGGTGGAGGTGCTGGTCCGGGTGGCCGATGGCGAGGACACCCGGCTGATCGCCGCGGGCATGGGCATAGCCCCCAGCACGGCCCGCACCCATGTCCAGCGGGTGCTGATGAAGCTCGGTGTGGGCTCCAGGCTGGAGGCGGCGGCCCTCGCGGCCCGCACCGGTCTGCTCGACCGCGCCCCGGAGGTGCCCCGCCGCGCCCATCCCCCCGCTCATTGACGGAGGGTGCCCGGGGGTGTTTCGTTGTGCGGGCTTCTGTCCGGTGAGTTGAGCGCACTGATGCTGCGAGCGGGGAGCGCCGGTGAGGAAGACGGTGACCAGGCTCGCCGATGGCCGTGAGCTGCTCTACTACGACCGCCGGGACGACGTCGTCCGCGAGGCGGTCGACCGGCGCTCACCGCACTCCTCAGGGTCTGGGCAGGATCGTGCCGGCCCGACCGTCGGCGCCGCCGTCTCCGAGGTCCGCCGCGACCCGCTGCTCGGCGACGCGGTGATCGTCGCCGCCCACCGCCAGGGCCGCACCCACCATCCGCCCGCGGGGGAATGCCCCCTGTGCCCGTCACGCGACGGACGGCTCAGCGAGATCCCGGACCACGACTACGAGGTGGTGGTGTTCGAGAACCGCTTTCCCTCCCTCTCCGGGGACACCGGCCGCTGTGAGGTGGTCTGCTTCACCCCCGACCACGACGCCTCCTTCGCCGACCTCAGCGAGGACCAGGCCGCCCTCGTCCTGGCCGCCTGGACCGACCGCACCTCCGCACTCGCCGAACTCCCGGGGGTCAGGCAGGTGTTCTGCTTCGAGAACAGGGGCGCGGAGGTCGGTGTGACCCTCGCCCATCCGCACGGGCAGATCTACGCTTATCCCTTCGTCACCCCCCGCACCGCCCTGATGCAGCGGGCGGTCGCCGCCCATCTCGCCACCACCGGCCGCAACCTCTTCGACGACACCGTCGAGCGCGAGCTCGCCGACGGCGCACGGGTCGTTCTGACGGGAGCGCACTGGGTGGCGTTCGTGCCGTATGCCGCGCACTGGCCGTACGAGGTCCATCTCTACCCCCGGCGCAGGGTGCCCGACCTGCGGGGACTCTCTGACGGCGCGCGCACAGCGTTCCCACAGACCTATCTGGAACTCTTGAGGCGCTTCGACCGGGTTTTCGGCCCCGACGCGCCACCGACGCCCTACGTCGCCGCGTGGCACCAGGCGCCGTACGACGATGAGCGGCGCGGTGACTTCGCCCTGCATCTGGAGCTTTTCACCGTCCGCCGCTCGCCCGGCAAGCTGAAGTTCCTCGCCGGGTCCGAGTCCGGCATGAGCGTGTTCACGAACGACGTGCGGCCCGAGGCCGCGGCCGAACGACTGCGAGAGGTGGCGACGACCACATGAGCGAGTACCTGGTGACGGGCGGGGCCGGCTATGTCGGCAGTGTCGTGGTGGCACACCTGCTGGAGGCGGGCCACCGGGTGACGGTGCTGGACGATCTGTCGACCGGCTTTCGCGCGGGCGTGCCGGACGGGGCGGCGTTCATCGAGGGCCGGGTGCAGGACGCCGCGCGCTGGCTGACCTCCGACTTCGACGGTGTGTTCCACTTCGCCGCGTACTCCCAGGTCGGCGAGTCGGTCGCGGACCCCGAGAAGTACTGGACGAACAACGTCGGCGGGACGATGGCCCTGCTGGCCGCCATGCGCTCGGCGGGGGTGGACAGGCTGGTGTTCTCCTCCACCGCGGCCACGTACGGCGAGCCGGTCTCGATGCCGATCACCGAGACCGACCCGACCGCCCCGACCAACCCGTACGGCGCCGGCAAGCTGGCCGTCGACCATATGATCAGCGGTCAGTGCGCCGCGTACGGACTGGGCGCGGCCTCGCTGCGCTACTTCAACGTGGCCGGTGCGTACGGCGACTGCGGAGAGCGTCACGACCCGGAGTCGCATCTGATCCCGCTCGTCCTCCAGGTGGCCCTCGGCGCCCGCGAGGAGATCTCCGTCTACGGCGACGACTACCCGACGCCCGACGGCACCTGTGTGCGGGACTACATCCACGTCGCCGACCTGGCCGAGGCGCATCTGCTCGCCATGGACCGGATCACCCCCGGCGAGCACCTTGTCTGCAACCTAGGCAACGGCAACGGATTCTCCGTGCGCGAAGTCATCGAGACGGTCCGCAAGGTCACCGGCCGCCCCGTGCCCGAGACCGTCGCCCCCCGCCGCCCGGGTGACCCGGCTGTGCTCGTCGCCTCTGCCGCCGCGGCCCACGAGCGCCTCGGCTGGAGCCCCTCCCGGGCCGACCTCGCGGGGATCATCGCCGACGCCTGGGAGTTCGCACGGGCCGGGGCGGCGCGAGGGTGACACCGGAGTGACCGCGGGCGTGGGCGTGCGGGCGGGGTTCGAGGAGCTGTACGGGTACCTGCCCGAGGGTGTCTGGGCCGCTCCCGGCAGGGTCAATCTGATCGGCGAGTACACCGACGTCAACGACGGCTTCGTGCTGCCCTTCGCCCTGCCGCAGGCGGCGGTCGCGGCCGTGGCCCGCCGCACCGACGGCGTCCTGCGGCTCCACTCGGCGGACCAGGGCCGGAGCCGGCACGGGGACGCAGCCCGTGGCCGCGTCGGGGACGTGGTCGAGCTGGCGGTCGAGGGTCTCGCGCCCGGCTCGGTCCCGGGCTGGGCCGCATACCCGGCGGCCGTGGTCTGGGCGCTGCGCGAAGCCGGGCACAGGGTGGCGGCCGGCGGCGCCGATGTGCACCTGGCCTCGGCCGTACCCATGGGCGCGGGGCTCTCCTCGTCCGCCGCCCTGGAGGTCGTGCTCGCGCTCGCCCTGGCCGAGCTGCACGGACTGGGCCTCGGGCGGGAACAGCTGGCCCTGCTCGCCCAGCGCGGCGAGAACGACTTCGTCGGCGTGCCCTGCGGGGTGATGGACCAGATGGCGTCGGTCTGCGGCACCTCGGGCCATGCGCTCCTCCTCGACACCCGCGATCTGTCCCACCGGCAGATCCCCTTCGATCCGGCCGCCCACGGGCTGGCTCTTCTGCTGGTCGACACCCGTGTGCGGCACATGCTCGGGGACGGCGCGTACGTGAGCCGGCGCGCCGGGTGCGAGGCGGGAGCGCGGGCGCTGGGTGTGCGGGCGCTGCGCGAGATCTCCCCGGTGCAACTGCCCGATGCACTGCGGAGCCTCGGCGACATGGAGCTGCCCGGCGCCGCCGATGCGGACGGGATCCGCCGCTGTGTGCGTCATGTCGTCACCGACAACGCCCGGGTGCTGCGTACCGTCGAGCTCCTCGACGCCGGTGATCTCCCCGCCGTCGGGCCGGTCCTGACCGAGGGCCATGCCTCGCTACGGGACGATCTGCGGGTCTCCTGCGCGGAGCTGGACCTGGCGGTCGCGTCGGCGAACGCGGCGGGTGCCCTCGGTGCCCGGATGACGGGCGGCGGCTTCGGCGGCTCGGCGATCGTCCTGGCCGGCCGGGACACGGCAGGCGCGGTGGGTGACGCGGTCGCCCGTGCCTTCGCGGCGGCCGGGTACGCCGCACCGGGGATCTTGCCGGTGACTCCGTCGAGCGGCGCCCGGCGCCTCGTATAGGTGCGCTCGTGCCGGTCCGGGCCTCGGCTGACGACTGCCTATGACCCGGTGTCATGTCAGCACGATATGACCGCGAAACATGCTGATCCCTGTCTACTTCTGTCTCAGAACGAAACATCAGGCACACGCCAAACACGCTGGCCAAACAGTTCTGTCAATGTGCTTCCGCTTCCCGCGCCCAGCCTTACTCTGATGCACAGCACCGGTGGGGGCCGGTGGTGATCAGGGGGCGAGACGGTCGGGTACGCCGCCCCGGGCGGGGTAAGCAGTCAGAGCGCGGCGGCGGCCGTGGGGGCCGCACAGCACTCCTTCCGGGTGGCGTACGTGCGCGACAGAGTCCGTCGGAATTCGCCGTTATCTGCAGCTTGGGGGTGTCGTGGTTCGAATTCGGGTCCTGGTGGTGGATGACCACCGAATCTTCGCCGAGTCGCTGGCCGCGGCGCTCGCCGCGGAGCCGGACGTGGAGGTGGCCGCGGCCGGAAGCGGCCCCGCCGCGGTGCGCTGCATGGAGCGCGCGGCGGCGGACGGCCGCAGATTCGACGTGATGCTCGTGGACGCGGACCTCGGTACGGCGGTCGCCGGCACCGCGGCCCCGGTGGTCGCCCGTGCCGTACCGGACAGCGGCGAAGGTGGCTTCGTGGACGGCATATCCCTGGTGGCCGCGGTCCGTTCCGCCCGGCCGGCGGTGCGTTCCATCGTGCTCGCGGAGAAGGACGACCCCCGTCGTGCCGCACTCGCGCTGCAGGCCGGGGCCTCGGGCTGGCTGGCGAAGGACTGCTCGTTGCAGCGGCTGCTCACGGTGATCCGCGGGGTGCTCCGCGAGGAGACCCATCTGCCTCCCGCGCTGCTCACCGCCGTGCTGCGGGAACTGACGGCCGCACGCAAGCACCGTACGGAGAGCGAGCAGCTCGTGGAGTCCCTCACCCCGCGCGAACGCGAGGTTCTGCGCTGCATGGTGGCGGGGCTCGGCCGCAAGGCGGTCGCGGAGCGCCTCTTCCTCTCCCCGCACACCGTCCGCACCCATATGCAGAACGTGCTGGGCAAGCTGGGGGTGCATTCCACCCTGGCCGCAGTGGCGCTGGCGCGCCGGGCCGGTGTCGGTCCCGTGGAGCTGGGTCCGGCGGGCCTAGCCGGGGACGTTGTCGAACGGGGCGGTCAGCTGGCGTAGCAGCCCGGCCAGTTCGCCGCGCTGGGTCCGGGAGAGCTCGGCCAGGATCGCCCGCTCCTGGTCCAGCAGCCCGGCAAGCGCCTGATCGGCGCGGTCCCGCCCCTCCGGTGTGAGCCGGACGAGCACACCGCGCCGGTCGCTCGGATCGGGAAGCCGCTCCACCAGGCCCTTCTTCGCGAGCCGGTCGATGCGGTTGGTCATCGTGCCCGAGGTCACCAGTGTCTGCGTCAGCAGCTGACCCGGGGAGAGCTGGTAGGGCGCGCCCGCGCGCCGCAGGGACGTCAGCACGTCGAATTCCCAGGGCTCCAGGCCGTGCTCGGAGAACGCCAGTCTGCGCGCACGGTCGAGGTGCCGGGCCAGCCTGGAGATACGGCTGAGCACCTCGAGTGGTTCCACGTCGAGGTCGGGGCGCTCACGACGCCATGCAGCAACCAGTCGGTCGACCTCGTCCTCCATGACGATCAGTGTAGAGGGTCCCTCGATATGAAGTCTCTTGACGTCAAGATATATTCTGGTGGACTATGGGGCATGGTCGGGCCGGAACCCTGTTCCGCTTGGCTGCTACGTTCCAGCAAGGGGGCTCGAACATGCATTCCGTACCAACCTGGGATCCCCAGCAGTACCTCAGGCACTCCGGACACCGCACCCGCCCGTTCCTCGATCTCCTCGCCCGCATACCCGAGCTGCCGCACGGCAGCCGTCCCGCCCGTATCGCGGACATCGGCTGCGGACCCGGCAATGTCACCGCCCTGCTCGCCGACCGCTGGCCCGACGCCCGGATCACCGGATTCGACCTCTCCCCGCAGATGCTCGCCCGCGCCGAGAAGGAGCACGCCGGGCCCACCCCCGGCGGCGGCTCGATCGACTTCCACCTCGCCGACGCCGCGCACTGGGTTCCCGACGCGCCCTACGACCTGATCGTCTCCAACGCCGCCCTGCAATGGGTGCCAGGGCACCCCGAGTCCTTCCCCGCCTGGATCGACGGCCTCGCGCCCGGGGGAACTCTTGCCTTCCAGGTCCCCGGCAACTTCACCTCACCCAGCCACGCCCTGCTCGGTGAGCTGTGCGACTCACCCCAGTGGCGCGACCGCCTCCGCGACCAGGGCCGCCGCTTCGTCCACGTCCTGGAGCCCGCCGACTACCTGCTCAGACTCGCCGACCTCGGCTGTGCGACGGACGTCTGGGAGACCACGTACTCCCAGCTCCTCAGCGGCGAGGACCCCGTACTCGACTGGGTGAAGGGCACAGCCCTGCGGCCGGTCCTCACCGCGCTCGACGGGGACGGGCACGCGGCGGGCGAATTCCTCGACCAGTACCGCGATCTGCTCCGCAAGGCCTACCCGCCGGGTCCGCACGGCACGGTCTTCCCGTTCCGGAGGATCTTCGCGACAGCCCGGAAATCCGCAACCGTATGAACGCAGGGGGAACCATGCTGACCGCCGTCGACCACGTCCAGCTCGCCGCGCCTTCCGGCAGTGAGGACGAGCTGCGCGCCTACTACACCGATGTCCTCGGGATGACCGAGATCCCCAAGCCACCGGTGCTGGCCGCGCGCGGCGGCTGCTGGTTCCAGGCGGGGTCCGTGGTGCTGCACCTCGGCATCGAGCAGGACTTCCGTCCGGCCCGCAAGGCTCACCCCGGCCTGCGCGTCAGCGGCATCGACGCCTACGCGGACCGTCTCGCCTCCCGTGGCGCCAAGGTCGTCTGGGACGACAACCTCCCCGGCCACCGTCGCTTCTACTCCGAGGACCCGGTGGGCAACCGCCTGGAGTTCCTGGAACCCGTGGCCTGACCGCCCTGCCCGCCCGGCCGGCCGCGCACCCGCCGGCCGGGACACCGGCAGTACCGCGCTCCAGGGTCCGGAAGAGGCCGTGTCCCCGGAGGGCCGCACAGCCCGGGGCGGGCCTGAAGCGCGCTCAGCTCTTGCGGTGCCCTATCAGCCGCGGCTTCTGCTCAAGCCCGTCCAGGCCGTGCCACGCCAGATTCACCAGATGTGCCGCGACCTCCGCCTTCTTCGGCTTGCGGACGTCCAGCCACCACTGGCCGGTAAGGGCCACCATCCCCACCAGCGCCTGCGCGTACAGCGGCGCCAGCTTCTGGTCGAAGCCGCGGTTCTTGAACTCCATGCCCAGGATGTCCTCGACCTGCGTGGCGATATCGCTGATCAGCGAGGCGAAGGTGCCGGTCGACTGGGCGACCGGCGAGTCACGCACCAGGATGCGGAAGCCGTCGGTGTACGTCTCGATGTAGTCGAGCAGCGCGAACGCCGCCTGCTCCAGCAGCTCACGCGGGTGACCCGCGGTGAGCGCCCCCGTCACCATGTCCAGGAGCTGACGCATCTCGCGGTCCACGACCACCGCGTACAGGCCCTCCTTGCCGCCGAAGTGCTCGTACACCACCGGCTTGGAGACCCCGGCCTTCGCCGCGATCTCCTCCACCGACGTGCCCTCGAAGCCCCGCTCGGCGAACAGCGCCCGGCCGATGTCGAGCAGTTGCTGGCGGCGCTCCGCCCCGGTCATCCGGACCCGGCGCGCCCGCCGGGGCCTTTCGCTGCTGCTACTGCCGTCAATCGCCACGTCGTCAATCATGCCGTCTTCGCGGTCCTGCTCTGCCGCCGGGAGTCGATCCGGTCCGCGCTCGGCCAGCGCACGTCGTAGGCCCAGCCCAGCTGCTCGAACCAGCGGATCAGCCGGGCGCTGGAGTCGATCTGCCCGCGCATCACACCGTGCCGGGCGCTCGTCGGGTCGGCATGGTGCAGGTTGTGCCAGGACTCGCCGCAGGACAGCACCGCCAGCCACCACACGTTGCCCGAGCGGTCACGGGACTTGAACGGCCGCTTGCCGACCGCGTGGCAGATCGAGTTGATCGACCAGGTCACGTGGTGCAGCAGCGCCACCCGCACCAGCGAGCCCCAGAAGAACGCGGTGAACGCGCCCCACCACGACATCGTCACCAGGCCGCCGACCAGCGGCGGGATCAGCAGCGACACCAGCGTCCACAGCGCGAACTGGCGGGACACCGCCCGCAGCGCCGGGTCCTTGATCAGGTCGGGGGCGTACTTGTGCTGCGAGGTCTGCTCCTGGTCGAACATCCAGCCGATATGGGCCCACCACAGGCCCTTCATCAGAGCCGGGACGGTCTCTCCGTAGCGCCAGGGCGAGTGCGGGTCACCCTCGGCGTCCGAGAACCGGTGGTGCTTGCGGTGGTCCGCCACCCAGCGCACCAGCGGGCCCTCCACGGCCAGCGAGCCCATGACCGCCAGCGCGATCCGCAGCGGACGCTTCGCCTTGAAGGAGCCGTGGGTGAAGTAGCGGTGGTAGCCGATCGTGATGCCGTGGCAGCTGATGTAGTACATCGCCACCATCAGCCCGAGATCGAGCCAGCTCACGCCCCAGCCCCAGGCCAGCGGCACAGCCGCCAGCAGGGCGAGGAAGGGCACCGTGATGAACATCAGCAGGGCGATCTGCTCGACCGAACGCTTCTTGTCACCGCCGAGAGTGGCGAGGGGGAGATCGGGGTCGTCGGGCTTTCGGGCGTCGTCGATCACGTCGGGGCTTGTGGTCATGGGGGTCCCCTGGGGGGTGAGATGTGCGAATGGTCCGCGGCGAGGACTGACTGCGGCTGTCCACGCCGTCGGTGGCTGTCTGTAGCTGTGTGTGGCCGCTTGTGGTGTCTGGTGCCGTTGTGACCGCCTATGGCGGCCTGTGTCCGTCTACGGTTCCGTAACCTACGGCGTCGTAAGTATGGCAGCGCGCAGCCTCGCGGCAAGAGGGCCCTGGACAACGCCGAGTGAACGGCCACCTATCCTGTTCCCCGTCGGACAGCGCGGTCCGCAAGACTCCGGAAAACCCTCCAGACGTGCTCAAACGCTGCAAGGAGCCGCACCTGTGAGCAGTGCCGACCACACCTCAACCGCCAGCGCCGAACTGCGCTCCGACATCCGCCGACTGGGCGATCTCCTCGGCGAGACCCTCGTACGCCAGGAGGGCCCCGACCTCCTGGAGCTCGTCGAGCGGGTCCGCGCCCTCACCCGTACGGACGGTGAGGCAGCCGCCGAGCTGCTCGGGGACACCGACCTGGACACCGCCGCCAAGCTCGTACGCGCGTTCTCCACGTACTTCCACCTGGCGAACGTCACCGAACAGGTGCACCGCGGCCGTGAGCTGCGCGAACGGCGCGCCGCCGAGGGCGGGCTGCTCTCCCGTACCGCCGACATGCTCAAGGACGCCGACCCCGAGCACCTGCGCGACACCGTGCGCAACCTGAACGTCAGGCCCGTGTTCACGGCGCACCCCACCGAGGCCGCACGCCGGTCCGTGCTCAACAAGCTCCGGCGCATCGCCGAGCTCCTGGAAACCCCGGTCATCGCCGCCGACCGGCGCCGCCACGACCTCAGGCTCGCCGAGAACATCGACCTGGTCTGGCAGACCGACGAGCTCCGGGTGGTCCGCCCCGAGCCCGCCGACGAGGCCCGCAACGCCATCTACTACCTCGACGAGCTCCACGCGGGCGCCGTCGGCGACGTCCTCGAGGACCTCGCCGCCGAGCTGGAACGCGTCGGCGTCGAGCTGCCCCCCGGCACCCGCCCGCTGACCTTCGGCACCTGGATCGGCGGCGACCGCGACGGCAACCCCAACGTCACCCCCGACGTCACCCGCGAGGTGCTGATCCTCCAGCACGAGCACGGCATCACCGACGCGCTCGAATCCGTCGACCAGCTCCGCGCCCTGCTGTCGAACTCCATCCGCTACACCGGGGCCACCGAGGAGCTGCTCGAATCCCTCCAGACCGACCTGGAGCGCCTCCCCGAGATCAGCCCCCGCTACAAGCGGCTGAACGCCGAGGAGCCCTACCGCCTCAAGGCCACCTGCATCCGGCAGAAGCTCGTCAACACCCGCAAGCGCCTCGCCAAGGGCAGGGCGCACGAAGCGGGCCGCGACTACCTCGGCAGCGCGGAACTGCTGCACGATCTGGCACTCATCCAGACCTCGCTGCGCGCACACCGCGGCGCGCTGTTCGCCGAGGGCCACCTCGACCGCACCATCCGCACCCTCGCCGCCTTCGGGCTCCAGCTCGCCACCATGGACGTACGCGAGCACGCCGACGCCCACCACCACGCCCTCGGCCAGCTCTTCGACCGGCTCGGCGAGGAGACCTGGCGCTACGCCGACATGCCCCGCGACTACCGGCAGAAGCTGCTCGCGAAGGAACTGCGCTCCCGCCGGCCGCTCGCGTCCACCCCGGCACCCCTCGACGCCGCCGGAGCCAAGACCCTCGGCGTGTTCCACGCCGTCAAGGAAGCCTTCGAACGCTTCGGGCCCGAGGTCGTCGAGTCGTACATCATCTCGATGTGCCAGGGCGCCGACGACGTGTTCGCCGCCGCCGTGCTCGCCCGCGAAGCCGGACTGATCGACCTGCACGCCGGCTGGGCGAAGATCGGCATCGTGCCGCTGCTGGAGACCACCGACGAGCTCAAGGCCGCGGACGTCATCCTCGACGGCATGCTCGCCGACCCCTCCTACCGCCGGCTCGTCGCCCTGCGCGGCGACGTCCAGGAGGTCATGCTCGGCTACTCCGACTCGTCCAAGTTCGGCGGCATCACCACCTCCCAGTGGGAGATCCACCGCGCCCAGCGCAGGCTGCGCGACGTCGCCCACCGCTACGGGGTCAGGCTGCGGCTCTTCCACGGCCGCGGCGGCACCGTCGGCCGCGGCGGCGGCCCCACCCACGAGGCCATCCTCGCCCAGCCCTGGGGCACCCTCGAAGGCGAGATCAAGGTGACCGAGCAGGGCGAGGTCATCTCCGACAAGTACCTCATCCCCTCCCTGGCCAGGGAGAACCTGGAGCTGACGGTCGCCGCCACCCTCCAGGCTTCCGCCCTGCACACCGCCCCGCGCCAGTCCGACGAGGCACTCGCCCGCTGGGACGCCGCGATGGACACCGCCTCCGACGCCGCACACGACGCCTACCGGCGCCTCGTCGAGGACCCGGACCTGCCCGCGTACTTCTTCGCCTCCACCCCCGTCGACCAGCTCGCCGAACTGCACCTGGGCTCGCGCCCCTCGCGCCGCCCCGACAGCGGTGCGGGACTCGACGGACTGCGGGCCATCCCCTGGGTGTTCGGCTGGACCCAGTCACGGCAGATCGTTCCGGGCTGGTACGGCGTCGGCTCGGGACTGAAGGCGATGCGCGACGCCGGACTCGACTCCGAACTCGCAGAGATGTACGAGAAGTGGCATTTCTTCCGTAACTTCATCTCCAACGTCGAGATGACCCTCGCCAAGACCGACCTGCGCATCGCCCGGCACTACGTCGACACCCTCGTACCCGGACACCTGAAGCACGTCTTCGCCGGAATCGAAGCCGAGCACCAGCTCACCGTGCAGCAGGTCCTGCGGATCACCGGCGGCGAGCAGCTGCTCGACTCCAACCCGGCGCTCCAGCAGACCTTCGCCATCCGGGACGCCTACCTCGACCCGATCTCCTACCTCCAGGTCTCCCTGCTCGCCCGGCAGCGGACCGCGGCCGAACGCGGCGAGCCGGCCGACCCGCTGCTGTCACGGGCACTGCTGCTCACCGTCAACGGCGTCGCGGCAGGACTGCGCAACACCGGCTGACACCCGGGGCACGAACAGGTGGGAGGGGCCCGGTCGCACCCGGCCCCTCCCACCTGTTCACCCGCCTCATCCGAGTGCGAAGAACGCCCCCAGCAGCAGCGCCCCGCCGGCCGCCGCCGCACCCCAGGCGACCCGCGTCCACCGCAGCCCGCCCCCGATCACCAGCGCCGCCAGCAGCAGCGCCCCGCCCAGCGGCATCCAGGCGTGGAGCACACCCGGCCAGCCCGCACGCACCACCTCACGCGTGCCCGGCTTCACCACCACATCCAGCTTCTCGCCCCTGGCCACCGCCACGGAGCGGCCTATCGACATGCCCCCACGCGCCGCCGCCGACCCCTCCGGATCGAACGGCCCCGTGCAGGTCTCCTCGCCACAGCGCGCCACCGTCAGCCTGCCGTGCTCACGCCCCTTGGACAGCACCACATGCTGGGCCGTATCCCAGGACGACCACACCCCGGCGACGAGCAGCAGCACCGCGACCGCGACCATGGCGGCACGACGGCCATGGTCGACCATCCGGCCGGACGGCTTCCGCTTCCCGGCGGGCTTCCGCCTCCCGGACGACTTCCGCTTCATGGAGCGCGATACTTCGGTACCCGCCCGCACCAGGTCAACCTCACGCCGGTGCTATGCGGGGCTTGTCAGGAGTTGTACGTGCCCTGCGCCCGCTCCAGGCCCTCCGTCACCAGACACTCCACCGAGTCCGCCGCCCGGTCCACGAAGTAGCCCAGCTCCTTCCGCTCAGCCGCCGCGAAATCCTTCAGCACGAAATCCGCCACCTGCATCCGGCCCGGCGGACGACCGATACCGAACCGCACCCGGTGATACTCGGCACCCATCGCCTTCGTGATCGACTTCAGACCGTTGTGGCCGTTGTCCCCGCCACCCAGCTTCAGCCGCAGCACCCCGTAGTCGATGTCCAGCTCGTCATGCACCGCCACCACATGCGCCACGGGTACCTTGTAGAAATCCCGCAGCGCCGTCACCGGACCGCCCGAGAGATTCATGTACGACATCGGCTTGGCCAGGATCACCCGGCGGTTCCCCGGACCGGGAGGACCGATCCGCCCCTCCACGACCTGCGCCTGCGCCTTCGTCGCCCGCTTGAACTTCCCGCCCATCCGCTCCGCGAGCAGATCGGCCACCATGAACCCCACGTTGTGGCGGTTGCCCGCGTAGTCCGGCCCGGGGTTACCAAGTCCCACGATCAGCCACGGGGCCGCCGCATCCGTCGTCATCTGCTGCATGTCTCCTTCATAGCGGCACCGCCCCCCGCACCGGACGGTACGGGGGGCGGTGCCGGAAAAACAGAAAGGACGGGCCGATCAGGCCGCTCAGCCCTCGGCGCCCTCGGCGGGAGCCTCGGCCTCCACGGCCTCCTCACCCTCGGCAGCCGGCTCCTCGGCCTGCGCGGCCAGAACCTGGAGCACCACGGCGTCCTCGTCGACGGCCAGGGTGACACCCTTGGGCAGCTCGACGTCCTTCGCCAGAACCGAGGCACCGGCCTCAAGGCCCTCGACCGAGACGGTGAACGACTCGGGGATGTGGGTCGCCTCGGCGTCGACCGGCAGCGCGTTGAGCACGTGCTCCAGCAGGTTGCCACCCGGGGCCAGCTCGCCCTCGGCGTGCACCGGAACCTCGACGGTGACCTTCTCGCCGCGCTTCACCAGCAGCAGGTCCACGTGCTCCAGGAAGCCCCGCAGCGGGTCACGCTGCGCCGCCTTCGGGATCGCCAGCTCCTGCTTGCCCTCGATGTCCAGGGACAGCAGGACGTTCGGGGTACGCAGCGCCATCAGCAGCTCGTGGCCCGGCAGCGTCACGTGGATCGGGTCGGAACCGTGGCCGTACAGAACGCCGGGCACCTTGTTGTCGCGGCGGATACGGCGCGCGGCACCCTTGCCGAACTCGCTGCGGATCTCGGCGGTGATCTTCACCTCGGACATGTGCACTCCTCGTATGCGGTGACGAAATGGAACTGTCACCCGGCCACGACTGGCCTGCTACGAAGAGCGCGTCGATAACGGACCGCCGTACATACGTAAGAGCACGTATGAGTACGGCCTCCCTCGCCGAGCAACCCGTGCAGTCTACTCGGCGGGGAGGCCGCCCCGGAAATCGATCTAGCTAGATCCTCGTGAAGCTCACTGCTCCTCGAAGAGGCTCGTCACCGAGCCGTCCTCGAACACCTCGCGCACCGCGCTCGCGATGGTCGGAGCGATCGACAGGACCGTGATCTTGTCCAGCTCCAGATTGCCGGGATCCGGCAGCGTGTTGGTGAACACGAACTCGCTCACCTTGGAGTTCTTCAGCCGGTCCGCGGCCGGACCCGACAGCACACCGTGCGTCGCCGTCACGATCACATCCTCGGCGCCATGCGCGAACAGCGCGTCAGCCGCCGCGCAGATCGTGCCGCCCGTGTCGATCATGTCGTCGACCAGCACACACACCCGGCCCTCGACATTGCCGACCACCTCATGGACCGTGACCTGATTCGCCACGTCCTTGTCGCGCCGCTTGTGCACGATGGCCAGCGGAGCGTCCAGTCGGTCACACCAGCGGTCAGCCACCCGCACCCGGCCCGCGTCCGGAGACACCACCGTCAGCTTCGAACGGTCGACCTTCGCGCCCACGTAGTCCGCCAGCAGCGGCAGCGCGAACAGGTGGTCCACCGGGCCGTCGAAGAACCCCTGGATCTGGTCGGTGTGCAGGTCCACCGTGAGAATCCGGTTGGCACCCGCCGTCTTCATCAGGTCCGCCACCAGCCGCGCCGAAATCGGCTCACGGCCCCGGTGCTTCTTGTCCTGGCGGGCATAGCCGTAGAACGGGACGATCACGGTGATGCTCCGGGCCGAAGCCCGCTTCAGAGCATCAATCATGATCAACTGCTCCATGATCCACTTATTGATGGGAGCCGTGTGGCTCTGGATCAGAAAGCAGTCCGCACCGCGCGCCGACTCCTGAAAACGGACGTAGATCTCACCATTGGCGAAATCGAACGCCCTCGTCGGCACCAGGTCCACGCCCAACTGGTGCGCGACCTCCTCGGCCAGCTCGGGGTGGGCGCGGCCCGAGAAGAACATCATCTTCTTCTCGCCCGTCGTCTTGATCCCGGTCACAGCACTGTCTCCTCAGACGTGTCGCTCTGGTGCTGATCCGCCCGTCCCTACATGCGGCGAGCCAGCCAGGGGGTGTTCACCCAAGGGACATCCCCAGGTCCCCTGCATGTGCACGTATCACGGTACGCCGAGATCGGCGCACCCGTTTCCGGTCAACCCTCGTCGTTGAACTGCCTTACCGCCTCGGCAGCCGCCTGCGCCGCAGCACTCCCCGGCCGCTTCCGAGCCACCCAACCCTCGATATTCCGCTGCTGGCCACGGGCCACAGCCAGCGAACCGGGCGGCACATCCTTCGTGATCACCGACCCGGCGGCCGTGTAAGCACCGTCCCCCACTGTGACGGGAGCAACAAACATGTTGTCCGAACCCGTCTTGCAGTGGGAACCGATCGTCGTGTGATGCTTCGACTCACCGTCGTAGTTCACGAACACGCTCGCCGCCCCGATGTTCGAGAAGGCGCCGATCGTCGCATCACCCACATACGACAGGTGCGGCACCTTCGTCCCCTCGCCGATCGTCGCGTTCTTCATCTCCACATACGTGCCGGCCTTCGCCCGCACACCCAGCCGCGTACCCGGACGCAGATACGCGAACGGACCCACCGACGCGCCCTCGCCGATCACGGCCGACTCGGCCACCGTGTTGTCCACCCGCGCGCCGCTGCCGACCGCCGTGTCCCTCAGTCGCGTGTTCGGACCCACCTCGGCGTCCCCGGCGACATGCGTAGCACCCAGAAGCTGCGTACCCGGATGGATCACGGCATCAGGCTCGAACGTCACCGTCACATCCACCAGCACCGACGCCGGGTCCACCACCGTGACACCCGCCATCATCGCCCGCTCCACCAGCCGCCGATTCAGTAGACCGCGCGCCTCGGCCAACTGCACACGGTTGTTGATCCCCAGGATCTCCCGGTGATCACCCGCCACCGACGCACCCACCCGGTGCCCCGCCTCACGCAGGATCCCCAGCACATCGGTGAGGTACTCCTCACCCTGCACATTGTCCGTACGCACCTTGCCCAGCGCGTCGGCGAGCAGCTCGCCGTCAAACGCGAACACCCCGGAGTTGATCTCCCGGATACCCCGCTCGGCCTCGCTCGCGTCCTTGTGCTCCACGATCGCCGTCACCGCACCCGACGCCGCATCGCGCACGATCCGGCCGTAGCCCGTCGCATCCGGCACCTCGGCCGACAGCACCGTCACCGCATTGCCGTCCGCACCATGCGTCGCAACCAGCGCGCCGAGCGTCTCGCCGGAAAGCAGCGGGGTGTCACCGCAGACGACCACCACGGTCCCCTCGGGCGCACGCCCCAACTCCTCGAGCGCCATCCGGACCGCATGCCCGGTGCCGTTCTGCTCCGCCTGGAACGCGGTGCGCGTACCCGGGTAGTGCGCCGTCAGGTGCTCCCTGACCTGCTCGCTCGCATGGCCGACCACGACGACAAGCTCATCCGGCTCCAGCTCGCGAGCGGCGGAGACGACATGCCCGACGAGCGAACGCCCGGCGATGTCATGGAGGACCTTGGGGGTCTTCGACTTCATGCGGGTGCCCTCACCCGCTGCGAGGACGACGACGGCTGCCGGGCGGTTGGCGCTCACGGGAATGCCCTTCGGCTTCGGGTGGTGGACAACCGAAGGATACCGGGGGGTTTCAGGAGCGAAATGAGGGCGGGTCCTGACCAGAGCGGTCAGGACCCGAACCAAGGAAGGCTCCCCCGCCAGGACTCGAACCCGGACATAGGGCACCAAAAGCCCCAGTGCTACCCATTACACCACAGGGGAATATAAACCAGGCGAACCGGACATTTGGTCGGGCTGCCGAGTTGCACCCAACACTATGCCGTACCAAGCGCCTTCCATGCGACGGTAGAGATCGGCGCTCTTGGTGACGTAGATGATGAGGCAGCCCCGATATGCCTCTGTGATGTTCTTCCGAGTGGTCCTGGGGTTGTGGCGCTTGAGTGACGCCTTCTTGAAGTCCGACGGGGCGACCCCGGCGAGATCGGCCCAGAATCGCTCAGCCTCGCCCACGTCGGCGCTTTCGTGAATGCTCACCCGGAAGTGCATGCGGTCGCGGGTGACGCCGAGAAGCTCGAGCCATCTCAGGTACAGGGTGATCACATTGGGGTCGCTGTTGATGAACTGGAGCACCTCGGTTCGCCGGTACGCCTTGTCCTTGGAGCCCTCGGCCCAGTAAAGCGTGACGCCGGCGATCAACAGTTCCCGGTCTGACAGTCGGCCGATCGCGGCGCGGGCCGCGCGCTTGGTCTCCTGACGTGCCTCGTCCTGTGCGGCGCGGACGCGGGCGAGGCCGGCCTGCATCAAGGCGCGCTGCTCCTCGTCGGTGTAGCGCGGCTCCGGCTTCGGCAGGTCCCGCACCCACAGAGAGATCGAACTCTTCGAGCACCCCAGCTCCACCTGGATCTGGTCGTAGGTCATCCCCTGGAGGCGTAGCTCGCGGGCCCTCTCCCGGAGGTCGTCCCTGGCGTTCGGGCGTCTGGTCCAGTCGGGGGGTGGTTCGCCTTTCACGAGTCTGTTGAGGATGTCGTTGTTGTCGATGTGGAGCCGGTCGCGGATCTGGCGGAGGCTGAGGCCTTCGCGGCGTAGGGCGATCGCTTGGGCGCGGAGGCCTTCGAAGTCGGCGTATTTGCCGCTTGCGGTTGTCATGGGGCCAGGTTCCGGCGGAACGCGGTGTTCCGTGTCGAAGATGTACTCGATTCACCAGTTCGAGCGACCGTGCGGGCTTGTGTCAATGTTCGATCGCATTGTGTGCGGTTGGCGTCACGGAAATTCGATGGCGGGCTTCCGTAGTCTGTGAGACATGACCACAACGGGGGCACACCAGGACTCCACGGGCACCACTGCCCGTTCCTGGCTGTGGTGGGGGAGACGGCGCAGTGTGGTGCTGGATGTGGGCCTGGGGCTCGTGTCTGCGCTGGAGTGTGCGCTGGAGGGGGTGCGGTTCGCGCAGGCGGCTGGGCTTCCGGTGCCGTTCGGGGTGGTCTTCGGGCTGCTCGCCGGGTCGGTGCTGGTGCTGCGGAGGCGGTGGCCGGCGAGTGTGGTGCTGGTCTCGATCGCGATCACGCCCGCGGAGATGGGCTTCCTGATGGGGATCGTGGGGCTGTACACGCTCGCCGCCTCGGAGGCGCCACGGCGGATCATTGCCGCCCTGGCGGGGATGTCCCTGCTGGGGACGTTGATCGTGACGTTTGTGCGGACCCGGCAGGACGTGACGTCGGCGGATTTCGATCCGGGGTCCTGGTACGTGCCGCTGGTGTCGCTGGTGATGTCGGTGGGGCTGACCGCGCCGCCGTTGTTGCTGGGGTTGTACGTGGGAGCGCGGCGCCGGTTGATGGAGAGCCTGCGGGAGCGGGCGGACAGCCTGGAGCAGGAGCTGTCGCTGCTGGCGGATCGTGCGGAGCAGCAGGCGCAGTGGGCGCGTACGGAGGAGCGGACGCGGATTGCGCGTGAGATGCACGATGTGGTGGCGCACAGGGTGAGCTTGATGGTGGTGCATGCGGCGGCGTTGCAGGCGGTGGCTCTGAAGGATCCGCAGAAGGCGGTGCGGAATGCGGCGCTGGTGGGGGATATGGGCCGGCAGGCGTTGACGGAGCTGCGGGAGATGCTGGGCGTGCTGCGTGCGCATGACGTGGGTGGTGGTGTGACCGGCGAGCGCCCGCTGGCTGCGGGGGCCGGGGGCGCTGCGGGGCGTACGGCTGTGGACGGGGCGGACCGGGTGGGTGGGGCTGCCCGGGCGGTGGTGGCCGGGGCGGCGCTGTCCGTGCCGTTGGCCGCGGTGGGAGAGGCGGCTGCTGCCGCGGCTGCCGCTGCGGCGGAGGAGGGTCCGTCGCTGGCGGATCTGGAGCCGTTGGTGGAGCAGTCCCGGCAGGCGGGGATGGCCGTGGAGCTGGTGGTGCAGGGTGAGGCGCGCCCGTACCAGGCGGTGGTGGAGCAGACGGCGTACCGGTTGGTGCAGGAGGCGTTGACGAACGTCCACAAGCATGCGGCGGGGGCGAGGACGTGGGTGCGGGTGGCGCATCGTGCGGGGGAGATCGCGATGCAGGTGGAGAACGGTCCGTCGGAACGCGGTGCGGCGGACGCGGGTCTGCCGAGTGGCGGTAATGGCCTGGTGGGGATGCGGGAGCGGGTGTCGGTCCTGGGTGGGGTGTTTGTGTCGGGGCCCACTGAGGCGGGTGGGTTCCGGGTGTCTGCGGTGCTGCCTTCGGTGTGAGCCGGGGACCGGTTGGTGGGGTCGCGGGTCAGGGTGCGGTGAGCCGGGCGGGCTGGGTGCCGGTGATCAAGGTGCCGAGTGCGTGGTCCAGGGTGGGGCCGAGGTACCAGTCTCCGGTGTGGTCGAGGCTGTAGACGTGGCCGTCGGCGTCGATGGCGAGTACGGCTTGTGCGGTGCCCTCTTCGCCGAGTGGTGCGAGTTCGGTGTCGAGGGCTCGGCCGAGGTCGCCGAGGGTGCGGGCGAGGTGGAGTCCGGCGAGTGGGTTGAAGTGGATGGCGGTGGGGGCGATCTGGCGGCCCTGGCCGGGTGGGGTGATGTGGAGGGCGCCGAATTCGGCCCAGGCTTCGACGGCTGCGGGGAAGACGGTGTGGCGGTGGCCGCCGGGGGATCGGTGGGCGCGCAGGGCGTCGGCCCAGTGTTCGGCTTGTTTGATGTCCCAGCGTCCGGGTTGCCAGCCGGCCTGCCGTAGTGCGGCGTCGACGGGCACGGGGAAGCGGGTGGTGTTGTGCTCGTTCACGATCCGGGTCTGCCGTCCTTGTTCTGCTTCTGGCTGTGGGGCTATTTCTGGGCCGGGTCGACGGTTCGTACGCCGAAGTGGGCGAGCATCGCGGCGCAGGAGCGGCAGGGTGCCGCGTAGCTGCCGTGGAGGGGGTCGCCGTCCTCGCGTATGCGGCGGGTGGTGATTTTTGCTTGTTTGAGGAAGCGGCGGGCTTCGCCGGGCGTGAGGGGTTTGCGCTGGGCGCGTTTGGAGCGGGTGGTTTCGGCGGCGGCGAGGTGGCGGGAGAGCAGGATCGCTTCGGGGCAGCGTCCGGTGAAGCGTTCGCGCTGGCCGCTGGTGAGGGTGTCGAGGAAGTCCTGGACGAGGGGGTGGAGGGCCGGCGGCTGGTCCGCTTTGCCCGCGGTGCAGGTGAGGGTTTCGCCGCGGACGGACAGTGCTGCCGCGACGGTGGGGAGTATTCCGTCGCGTCTGAAGCGCGGGACCGGGGTGTGTCCGGTGTCGTCCGCGTCTTCGGAGTAGGTCCAGTTGAGCCTGGGGTCTCCGGTTGTTCCTGATGGCGCCGTGTGCATGGTGCGTGTTCGTCCCTCCCGTGCCCGTGACGCCCGCCGTCGCTGTGCACGCCCCCGAGTTGAAGGGACAGCCTGCCAAATGGGACGTGCCGTGTGGAAGCGGGGTGGTGGAAACGTGTAGTTGTGTCGCTGTCGCCCGGGCTGTGGGTCACGGTGCGGTGACGGGTCGTTACCGGGGTGGGGTGCGGGGTGCGGGTGGTGGTACCGGGGGCGGCGGCACCTGTTGTCCCACCGCATAGGCTGTGGTCAGTCAGCCAGATCCAGCAGGGGGCAACCGCCATGACGACAGGTCGGCAAGGGCTGGGGGTCACTCCCGGTCATCAGGCCGGTGGACAGGCCGCGCCGCCGAACGCGGCCTATGCCGGGCAGCTCGTGCACTTCCCGGATCCGGTGCGTGCCGCCAGGTACCCCTCGGGGGTGCGGATGGACGAGCGCGGCTATCCGGATTTCTCGCCTTTCGCGCGTGCTGCCGCGGAGATCGCCGAGCCGCCTGAGGGTTTCGGTGTGGATGAGCTGCGGCTCACGGACTATGTGTCGGCCAATGCCGCGCTTGCGGCTGCCGGGCATGAGTTGTGGGACACGATTCCGGCGGTGGCGACGCCGCATGGCTGGACGTGGCATCACGTGGCGGGTGGGCGCCGGCTCGAGCTGGTGCCGGTCGAGGTGAAGGCGCTGCTGAGGCATCACGGTGGCGTGACGACGGCCGGGGTCGACCACGAGAAGCGGGGTACGCGCCCGTTGCAGGAGGTCAGGCCGGTTCATTTCGGGCTGCCGAAGGGTTCGGTGGCGGTGACCGAGCAGCAGCTTGCCGGTGTGGAGGAGGACTTGGGGTATCGCCTGCCGGGCGCGTACCGCTCCTTCCTGAAGGCGGCGGGTGGCTGCGCTCCGGTGGGTGCGGCGCTGGACGCGGGTCTCGGGCTGCTGGTCGACCAGCCGTTCTTCACCGTGCGTGACGAGGCAGCGGTCAATGACCTGGTGTTCGTCAACAAGTGCCTGCGGGACCATCTGACGAAGGACTACCTGGGTGTGGCCTTTGTGCAGGGTGGGCTGCTGGCGGTGAAGGTCCGTGGCAGTGCGGCGGGTTCGGTGTGGTTCTGCGGCTATGACGATGCCCGGGACCGGGACGGTTTGTCGGTGAACGAGCGGGTGGAGCGGTTGCTGCTGCCGTGCGGTGAGGATTTCGACGCGTTCTTGTCGCGGCTGGCGGGTAATCCGCCGGAGCTGGAGACGGTGGCGAACCTGATGGTGGACGGCGGCTTCGCGCGCGTGGTCCCGGTTGCGGTGGAGGGGTGACGGCCGGATGGTGACTTTCGCGCAGGCGCAGGAGCGCGCCGAGGAGTGGGTCAACGGTGACGTGCCTGCGTACCAGCATCGCGAGGTGCACGTACGGGAGTTCGAGCTGGGCTTTGTGGTCTGGGCCGAGGACCGTACCGACGGGCCGACGTCCGACGGGGGCCGGCAGCGGCTGGTGATCGCCCGGGACAGCGGTGAGGCCACGCTGTGGCCTGGTCTGCCGGTGGGCGAGGTGATCCGGCGTTACGAGGAGGAGTACGGCACTCCTCAGGGTGAGCAGGCTCCGGCCGCGGCGCCGCCCGAGCGTATCGATCTGAACCAGACGTCGTTCCTGCTGAGTCCGCCCGAGTGGCTTCAGGACGCGGCGGACAGGCTGGGTATCCCGGATCAGCGGAAGGGTGGCGGCGCTACGCCGGAGGAGCCCGGTACCGGTACGGGTGGGCAGGGTGCCCCCGGTGTGGACGACTCTCCGTCGGCGCGGCCCGCGGTGAGGGGCGTGGACTACGAGCCGACCGCGTCGGACCGGGTGACGCCCGCGTCCGCGCCTGGGGCCGCCTCGTACGGTGGGGCGACTCCCTGGGCCGGGACGGATACGAGCTCCCGTCCCGGTGAGGGTGCCGATGGCTCCGACGGCTCTGTGCCGCTGCCCGAGACGGTGTTCGCGCCGGCGTTGTCGGGTTCCGATGACGATGATGTGCCGCCGCCGTCGGTGGGCGCGGACCTGCCGACCGCGTTGATGTCGGGCGGCAGTCAGCTGCCGCGGACCGCGGTGACCCCTGCGTTCGACGTGCCGGGGAGGCAGGGCCGGCCGGGTCAGCCGTCGGACCAGTCGTCCGGGGCCGCAGGCACGCCTGCCGCCGCGCAGGCCGGCGATATCTCCGACGCCGCCACCAGCAAGGCCGTGCTTCCGCCGCGTGGTTCGCGTAGCCCGCGGGGCAACGGCGCGTCGGCGCCTCCGCCGCCGGCGCCGCCCGGTGTGCCCGGTGCGCGGCCGGGTGCGTCCCCGCCGCCGCCGGCGCCGCCCGCCCCGCCGTCGGGGCCCGGGGTGCCGGGTGCTCCCGCGGGGGGTTATGTGCCGACACAGCTCGTCTCGCAGCTGGGACCCGACGGCCCCCGGCAGCCCCAGCCTCCGGGTCCTCCCGGTGCTCCGGGTGTGCCCGGCACTCCTGCGGGCGGTGTGCACCACGCGGCGACGATGCTGGCGAACCCGACGGCGAATCCGGCGCAGGGCGGCCCGGGTGCTCCCCAGCCGCCGCAGCCGCCGGGTCCTCCCGGTGCTCCTGGCGTGCCCGGCACTCCTCCCGGTGGCGTCCACCACGAGGCCACGATGTTGGCGAACCCGAACCCCAGCGCGGTGCAGGGTCCGCCGCCCCCGGCCCCGCGGCCCCCGTCGGCGTACGGGTATCCGCAGCAGCCCCCGGTCGGTGTCCCGACCGTCGGCCCCGGCTACCAGGCCGTGCTGCGCTACCGCGCGCCCGACGGTTCCGAGCAGCAGCTGATCCGCCGCTCCGCGCCGGGTACTCCGCACCCGGAGTGGCAGATCTACCACGAGCTGCGTGGGATGAACGTGCCCAACGACCAGGTGCTCGAGCTGCACACCGAGCTGGAGTCCTGTGAGCTGCCCGGAGGTTACTGCGCCCGGATGATCCGGGAGACCTGGCCGCAGGCGCGGATCACCAGCATCGCCCCGTACGGCAAGGACCATACGAGTCGTCAGGGCGGGATGCGGCAACTGCTCACCCACCAGGGCGAGCTGCACCAGGTCGCGGACGGCCCGGCCCGGCCGGCGCCGGTGCGGGCGCCGCTGCCGCAGGTCCAGCCGGCCCCGCCGATCGCCCCGGAGGGGATCGCGCAGGAGCTGGCGGGGGCGTTCGGACCGCAGGGCATCTGCCGCTTCGACCAGCGCGCGGTGTCCCGGCAGGGTGTGCCGGACGCCGTGGCGCACACGCTGGTGTGGGCGGGTCTGCCGGGCGACTTCGGGCCGTTCTTCTGGGCGCAGCCGGCCCAGCCGGTGGTGCCGACGCTGGCGGAGCTGGCGCAGCAGCGCCAGGTGCAGCCCGCGTCCGACGCGGGCTCGTACCTGGTCCTGGGCACCGACTTCGGCAAGGCGATCTGTGTCCAGTACGGCACGGCGCATATCGTCGCGGTGCCGGTGGAGGCGGGTCCCGGCGGTCAGCCGGTGGCGCCGCAGTTCGTGAACAGCGGTCTGCCGGAGTTCACGCGCTGTCTGGCCCTGCTGGGCCGGATGTGGCGACTGCGTTTCGGTCTCAATCCGGAGCAGGCGGCCCGCTGGACGGTGGACTTCCAGGCCCAGCTCGCCGCGCTCGACCCGGCGGCGCTGTCGTCGCCGGAGAGCTGGTGGTCGGTGCTGCTCGAGCAGATGTGGGACGGGCTGATCTGATCACCGGTCCCTGCCGCGTGTGACGTACGAGGGGCGTCCGGCCCGCATCGCGCGGATCGGACGCCCCTCGTGTGCCCTGAGCCAGTCGTCAGTCGTCAGTCCGGGTCACTGCGGAGCCGCCGCACCCGCCAGGATGGTCGGCTCCACCGCCTCGTAGCGCTGTTGCTGGGCCAGGGCGTCCTCCGGGGAGAGCACGGTGCCGAGCCATCCCGCGAGGAAGCCGAGCGGCACCGAGACCAGACCCGTCGTGGTGTACGGGAACCAGTTGAAGTCCTCGCCCGGGAACACCGCCTGGGGTGAGCCGGAGACCAGGTTGCTTCCGGTCATCAGGATGATCGCGGCGAGTGCGCCCACGATCAGGGTGTACAGCAGGCCGGTGCGGGTGTACCGGCGCCAGAACAGGCTGTAGACGAGGGCCGGGGCGACGGCGGACGCGCCGACGCAGAAGGAGAGCGTGACCAGTGCCTGGAGGTTCCAGTGCTGGACGAACGCGGCGACGGCGATGGCGCCGAGGCCGACGACCGCTGCCGCGGCCCGGGCGACGCCCATCTCGGCGGCGTGGCTCAGCCGCTTGCGGCGCAGCCCGTGGGCGATGAGGTCGTGGGCGAGGCTGTTGGCGCAGGCCAGCGTGATTCCGGCGACCGATGCGAGCAGGGTGAGGAAGATGGCGGTGGCCACGGCGGTGAACAGAAGTGATTCACCGGTGCCGGGGTCCTTGCCGAGGAGTGCCTGGCTCACCAGCAGGAACGAGGTCTTGCCCTGGGGGTCGGCGATGACCAGGCCCTTGTGCCCCACGATCGCGGCTGCGCCGAAGCCGATCACGGCGATCAGCAGGCAGGTCACGACCACGGTGGACACGGCCCAGGACATCGAGCGGCGTACGGCGGTCGCGCTGCGCGCGGTGAACATGCGCATGGTGATGTGGGGCAGCACTGCCGCGCCGAGCACGACCGTCAGCTGGGCGCTGATCATGTCGAGCCCGTCGTCGAACTGGAGTCCGGAGGTGAGGTAGGCGTCCCCGGCGCCGCTGCCCTTGGCCGCCGCGTCGAGCAGCGCGGGCAGGCTGAAGTCGAAGCGGTCCAGGACGAGCACGGCGATGGCGGTGGCGGCGCCGAGCAGCACGACGGTCTTCACGATCTGGATGAACGCGGTGCCCTTCATCCCGCCGATCGCGGCGTACGCGATCATCAGGATGCCGAGGCAGATGATGGACCCGGTCTTGAAGCCGTCCGAGTCGAAGCCGAGCACGAATGCGAGCAGGTCTCCGGCCCCCGCGAGCTGGAAGATCACCAGGGGGAGCAGCGCGGTGAGGGTGACGGCACTCGCGGTGATCCGCACGGCGGGTCCGGGTGCGCGGCGGGTGAGGACGTCGCCCATGGTGAAGCGGCCGGCGTTCCGCAGCGGTTCGGCGAGCAGGAACATCATCAGCACCAGGGAGAGCACGGTGCTGAGGGCGAGGGTGAGCCCGTCGTAGCCGGCGAGGGCGATGACGCCGATGGTGGCGAGCACGGTGGAGGCGGAGATGTAGTCGCCCGCGATGGCGAGGCCGCTCTGCATGGGGCTCAGGGAGCGGTAGCCGGTGTAGAACTCGCCGAGGTCGTCACGGTCGGGCCCGGTCATCACGCACAGCAGCAGGGTGACGGTGACGACGGCGATGAACGCGACGAACGACATGGTCTGGGCATCGGAGCCGTAGGTGGTCATGCCTGCGCACCTCCCGCGACCCGTGCGGTCTGCTCGGCCTGGTTCCTGATGCCGGCGGCGAGCGGGTCGACGCGCCGCCGGGCGATCTGCTCGTAGGCGGCGATCGCGGCAAGGGTGACGGGGAGCTGGAGGAGCCCGAGCAGCAGTCCGATGGTGAGCCCGCCGCTGACTTCGCCGCTCATCAGGCCGGGGGCATAGCCGGAGAGGAACAGGAACAGGACGAAGTAGCCGAGGGCGGTGAAGGTGGCGACCCGGCGCAGCCTGCGGTAGCTGGCGCGTAGTCCGGGCAGCTCCCGGTGGGGGGCGGGTGCCGGATCACCGGCCGTGTACGCGAAGGAGCCGCCGGGTGGGGCGGCGGGCTGGTTGCCGGGGTAGCCAAAGTCGACGGGATCGTCGAAGTACCGCTCGTACGACATGGGGGGTGCTCCTTGCGGTGCCCTGGTGCGGGCGGGGTGGTGCGGGCGGCGCGGGGGGTGAGCGGGTACGTTACTTGCCGGTACGGGCTGGCGTAAGAGGCTTTCAGACTGGTTGGTATGTCAGTTCGGCAACGTTCGGGTCACGTCGTGGGGGGCCGTGGGGGGCGCTGTGCGCAGGGCTCTCACCTGCGAGGGACCGGTGTGCGTGGTGCGTGCGCGCTGTGCCGGCCGGGACGGTACGCGTCAGTCGTCGTGCGGGTCGGTGCGTACGGGGAAGGTGCGCGGAGCCAGCAGCACCAGGACGACCAGGGCGAGCGCGGCGGCGCCCGCGGCCCCCAGGTACACGTAGTCGACCGCGGCGTCCACCGCCTGCCGCAGGTGTTCCGCCGTGCCGGGGCGGGCGTCGGCCAGGGAGCGGGCGACCTTGTCCAGATCGCCGTCCGGATCGCCCGAGCCGCGGATACGGGACGCCAGCACGGAGTTCGCGAGCGCGCCGAACAGGGCCGCTCCGACGCTCTGCCCGACCTGGCGGCAGAACAGCACGGACGCGGTCGCCGTGCCGCGTTCCGCCCAGGGCACGGTGGACTGCACACCGACGATCAGCGGTAGCTGGAAGATCCCGAGCGCCGCCCCGAGCAGCAGCATCACCAGCGCGGGCTGCCATGCCCGGCCCGGATACGGCAGCAGCAGCGGGAACGCCAGCAGGATCAGCAGGGCCGCGCTGATGCCGATGACGGCGGTGTTCCGGAAGCCGATGCGGGTGTAGAGGCGGTTCGCGTACGCCGCGCTGACCGGCCAGCTCAGGGTCATGACGGACAGCACGAATCCGGCCGCCACGGGGCCGAGACCCAGCACCGTCTGGGCGTAGGTGGGCAGGAACACGGTGGGTGCGACCATCAGCAGCCCGAGCGCACCCAGTGCCAGATTCACCGCGGCGATGGTCCGCCGCCGCCATACCCAACCGGGGATCACGGGTTCGGCGGCCCGGCGTTCGATCAGCACGGTGGCGGCGACCCCGGCGGCGCTGCACACGAGCAGCGTGACCGAGGGTGCGGAGAGCCAGGGCCAGGCGACTCCGCCCTGGACGAGCGCGGTCAGCAGCAGACTTCCGGTGACGAAGACGGCGAGCGCGCCCGGCCAGTCGACCCGGGGGCGGGTCTTCCGCTCCCGTACGGACCCGGTTCGGGTCCTGCCCCCGCTTCCGGCCCTGGCCCCGTCTTCGGTTGCGGTCGTGGCCGCGTCCCCGGTCCCGGCCCGGGCCGGTTCGTTCAGATGGCGGGCGACCAGCCACAGCGCGACTGCCCCGACCGGCAGGTTGACCAGGAAGATCCAGCGCCAGTCGGTGTATGTGGTGAGCAGTCCGCCGATCGCCGGTCCGGCGACCGCTGAGACCGCCCAGACCGTCGACAGCTTCGCCTGGATCCTGGGGCGCTCGTCCAGCGGGTACAGGTCGGCGGCGATGGTCTGCACCGTGCCCTGGAGCGCTCCGCCGCCGAGGCCCTGGACGACGCGGAAGGCGATGAGCGAGGTCATGCCCCAGGCGGCGCCGCACAGCAGTGAGCCGGCCAGGAACAGGACGATGCCCGTGATCAGGACGGGCTTGCGGCCGAAGGTGTCGGAGAGCTTTCCGTAGACGGGGATGGTGACGGTGGCCGCGAGCAGATAGCCGGAGAACAGCCAGGAGAACACCGAGAACCCGCCCAGCTCGCCGACGATCTGCGGGACGGCGGTGGACACGACGGTGCCGTCGAGTGCGGCGAGCGCCATACCGAGCATGAGCGCGGCGACCACAGGGCCGCGGCGTGTGGTGCCGGGATCGGCGGAGGGGGACTTCCTGACGGTCTCCCCCGCGCCGGCGTGTCCCCCGCTCATCGAAATCCCTTCCCTATGCACGTATCTCCGTGGGCCAGCTTCCCACTTGCACCTCACGCGACGGGAGGGGCCAGGCTCTGCGGGTAGCTGCCGGTTCGGGAGACCCAACCCCTAGGGGGAGCTCCTGACTTGCGGCCAGGGTCGGTTCGTCCCGTTGGAGGAGGAGGGACGCAGGGCCCGTTCCCTACCTTGTTCTTACGGCGCTCTTACGGCCGGATCGGGGGACTCCCGGCGCACCCGAGTGGCTCCCATGGGGGCCTTCGGGGCGTCGGGGGTGGGGAAAACCCCCGGCCGAAGAGGGTGCCGTGCACCAGCGCGCCACCACCCCGGCGCGCACCAGACTTACCGCCGGAGCCACCGGATGGTGTGGCGTCCGCTGCTTCCTGACACCGAAATAGGAGACACACTGTGACAACGGCTGTGACCGTCCCCACACACGGGGGCACGGGAGGACGGACGGTCGTCGCCGCACGAGCGCGACAGGTCGTCAAGGCCTACGGCTCCGGGGAGACCCGGGTCGTCGCGCTCGATCATGTGGATGTGGACATCATGCGCGGGCAGTTCACCGCGATCATGGGTCCGTCGGGTTCCGGCAAGTCCACCCTGATGCACTGTCTGGCCGGTCTGGACACGGTGACATCGGGTGGGATCCACATCGATGACACCGAGATCACCCGGCTCAAGGACAAGAAGCTCACCCAGCTGCGCCGGGACCGGATCGGCTTCATCTTCCAGGCGTTCAATCTTCTGCCGACGCTCAGCGCCATCGAGAACATCACGCTGCCCATGGACATCGCGGGCCGCAAGCCGGACGCCGAGTGGCTGAACCGCGTGGTGGAGACGGTGGGGCTGGCCGGCAGGCTGAAGCACCGGCCCAACCAGCTCTCCGGTGGCCAGCAGCAGCGGGTCGCCGTGGCGCGGGCGCTGGCCGCCCGGCCCGAGATCATCTTCGGGGACGAGCCCACCGGGAACCTGGACTCGCGCGCCGGTGCCGAGGTGCTGGGCTTCCTGCGCAGGTCCGTCGACGAGCTGGGGCAGACCATCGTCATGGTCACCCATGACCCGGTGGCGGCCTCCTACGCCGACCGTGTGCTCTACCTGGCCGACGGCCGCATCGTGGACGAGATGTTCAACCCCACGGCCGACCAGGTGCTCGACCGCATGAAGGACTTCGACGCCCGGGGGCGTACGTCGTGACCGTACTGAAGACCTCGCTGCGCAACTTCTTCGCGCACAAGGGACGCATGGCGCTGTCCGCCATCGCCGTCCTGCTGTCGGTGGCGTTCGTGTCCGGCACGCTCGTGTTCTCCGACACCATGAACACCACCTTCGACAAGCTGTTCGCGGCCACCGCCGCCGATGTCACCATCACTCCCAAGACCGCCGCCGGCGACGACGAGGCCCCGGCGACGGGCAAGCCCGAGGCCCTGCCCGCGGCTCTGCTGCCCCAGGTGCAGAAGGCCGACGGGGTGCGGTCCGCCGAGGGCAAGGTCATCTCCATGAGCGTGACCGTCGTCAACGCGGACAACGAGAACATGGGCTCCACCAACGGCGCCCCGACGATCGCCGGCAACTGGACGCAGGGCGAGCTGCGCTCCATGGAGATCGGCTCGGGCCATGAGCCGCGCGGACCCACCGAGGTGATGGTCGACGCCGACACGGCCGAGAAGCACGGTCTGAAGCTGGGCGACGAACTGCGCACCATCGCCGTCACCGGCGACTTCACCGCACGTGTCTCCGGTATCGCCTCGTTCAGGGTCACGAACCCGGGTGCGGCCGTCGTCTACTTCGACACGGCCACGGCCCAGCGCCAACTGCTCGGCAGGACCGGCGCCTACACCCAGATCGAGGTCACCGCGAAGCCCGGCACCGGCCACGAGCAGCTGAAGAAGAACGTGGCCGCGGCGGTCGGCGCCGCCCCGTACACGCTGCGGACCCAGCAGGAGGCGGCTGACCAGGGCCGTGAGGACGTCGGCGGCTTCCTCGACGTCATGAAGTACGCGATGCTCGGCTTCGCCGGGATCGCCGTGCTCGTCGGCATCTTCCTCATCGTCAACACCTTCTCGATGCTGGTCGCCCAGCGCACCCGTGAGATCGGGCTGATGCGGGCCATCGGATCGAGCCGCAGGCAGGTCAACCGCTCGGTGCTGATCGAGGCACTGCTGCTCGGTGTGTTCGGATCGGTCGCGGGTGTCGCGGCCGGGGTCGGTCTCGCCGTCGGGCTGATGAAGCTCATGTCGGCGACGGGCATGAACCTCTCGACGCAGGACCTCACCGTGAAGTGGACGACGCCGGTGGTCGGGCTCGTCCTCGGGATCGTGGTCACCGTGCTCGCCGCCTACATCCCCGCGCGCCGGGCGGGCAAGGTGTCCCCGATGGCCGCGCTGCGGGACGCCGGTATGCCGGCGGACGGCCGCGCCGGGCTGGCACGCGGTGCCGTCGGACTGGTCCTCACTGGCGCCGGTGGCCTGATGCTGTGGACCGCCACACGGGCGGCCGAGGCGAGCGAGGGCTCGCTGTGGCTGGGCCTGGGCGTGGTGTTCAGCCTCGTCGGCTTCATCGTGATCGGTCCCCTGCTGGCGGGCGGAGTGGTCCGGGTCATCAGCGCGCTGGTGCTGCGGATGTTCGGCCCGGTCGGGCGGATGGCCGAGCGCAACGCCCTGCGCAACCCGCGCCGCACGGGCGCCACCGGCGCCGCGCTGATGATCGGTCTGGCGCTGGTCGCCTGTCTGTCCGTCGTCGGCTCCTCGATGGTGGCGTCGGCGACCGACGAGCTGGACCGGACGGTCGGTGCGGACTTCATCATCCAGTCGAACAACTTCCAGCCGATGGTGCCGCAGGCCGAACAGGCGCTGAAGAAGACGCAGGGCATCGAGTACTTCACCCGCTACAAGCTGGTCGAGGCCGAACTGACCGCCCCCGGCCGCAAGGGCAAGCCGGAGAAGAAGATGCTGTCCGCCGCGGACCCGACCTACGCCGAGGACCTGCGGCGCGAGACGACCGCGGGCGAGCTGGCGGCGGCGTACGGCAAGGACGCCATGTCGGTCTCCGGGGACTACGCCGAGGAGCACGGCGTCAAGGTCGGCGACACGCTGACGGTGCGCTTCAAGGGCGGTGAGGCGGCGCGGCTGAAGGTCGCGGCGATCACGTCGGAGGACACCAACGTCGACAAGGGCTCGATGTACGTCAACATCACGACCGTGGCCCGCTACCTTCCCGCCGACCGGATGCCGCAGAACCTGATGATGTTCGCCACCGCGCAGGAGGGCAAGGAGAAGGAGGCGTACGCCGCCCTCAAGAAGTCGGTCGCCGGCTACCCGACGTACCAGGTGAAGGACCAGACCGACTACAAGCAGGATCTGAAGGACCAGATCGGCCAGCTGCTGAACATCGTCTACGGACTCCTCGCCCTCGCGATCATCGTCGCGGTGCTGGGCGTCGTGAACACCCTGGCGCTTTCGGTGGTCGAGCGGACCCGTGAGATCGGCCTGATGCGGGCGATCGGTCTCTCGCGCCGCCAGCTGCGGCGCATGATCCGCCTGGAGTCGGTGGTCATCGCGCTCTTCGGTGCGCTGCTCGGACTCGGCCTGGGCATGGGCTGGGGTACGGCGGCCCAGAAGCTGCTGGCCCTGGAGGGGCTGGGCGTGCTGGAGATCCCCTGGCCGACGATCCTGACGGTGTTCGTGGGGTCGGCGTTCGTGGGCCTGTTCGCGGCGCTGGTCCCCGCCTTCCGGGCGGGCCGGATGAACGTGCTCAACGCCATCGCCACGGAGTAGCCCGGGAACGGGCGGCCGGTCCCCCGCCCGGTGAGCGCCGCACTGCGCGCTCACCGGGCCGGGGCCGTTCCGGATCCTGCCGCGGCGCCCCGTCATCCCCGAGGGGGCGCGCACCCGGTTTTCCCGCGCACCGGAAATCCCGGCGGTTTACCCTGGAGATCCCCGGCACTCCCCTTGTCAGGAACCGCCGTCCCGGAGCCCGGGACGGCCGCCCACGACAGGGGGGACTTCAAAGGCGTCGGGTCATTCGTGTTGTCGGATCCCGGACGGAACCCCCTTCATGAGCTTGCACGGTCTGCTCGACGCCGTGGTACGTGACCCGGCGCTCGCCGAAGCGGTGAAGGCCGCCACGGAGGGTAAGCGTCGCCACGTCGACCTGGTCGGCCCCGCGGCCGTGCGGCCCTTCGCGGTGGCCGCACTGGCCCGGGAGGCGGGGCGGCCGGTGCTGGCGGTGACGGCGACCGGCCGGGAGGCCGAGGACCTGGCCGCGGCGCTGCGCACCCTGCTCGACCCGGACACCGTGGCCGAGTACCCGTCCTGGGAGACCCTCCCGCACGAGCGGCTCTCGCCCCGCTCCGACACCGTCGGCCGGCGCCTCGCGGTGCTGCGCCGCCTTGCCCACCCCTCACCGGACGACCCGGCCGCCGGTCCGGTGAGTGTGGTCGTCGCACCTGTGCGGTCCGTGCTCCAGCCGCAGGTCAAGGGGCTCGGGGAGCTGGAGCCTGTGGCGCTGCGGTCCGGGCAGACCGCCGATCTGAACGGGATCGTGGAAGGGCTCGCCGCCGCCGCGTACTCCCGGGTGGAGCTGGTCGAGAAGCGCGGTGAGTTCGCGGTGCGCGGCGGCATTCTCGACGTGTTCCCGCCCACCGAGGAACACCCGCTGCGGATCGAGTTCTGGGGCGACGACGTCGAGGAGATCCGCTACTTCAAGGTGGCCGACCAGCGCTCCCTGGAGGTCGCCGAGCACGGCCTGTGGGCGCCGCCGTGCCGTGAGCTGCTGCTGACGGACGCGGTACGGGAACGGGCCGCCGCACTCGCCGAGGCCCACCCGGAGCTCGGCGAACTGCTCGGCAAGATCGCTGAGGGCATCGCGGTGGAGGGCATGGAGTCGCTGGCCCCGGCCCTGGTGGACGACATGGAGCTGCTGCTCGACGTGCTTCCGCCGGGCGCGATGGCCGTGGTGTGCGACCCGGAGCGGGTGCGTACGCGGGCGGCGGACCTCGTGGCGACCTCGCAGGAGTTCCTCCAGGCCTCCTGGGCGGCGACGGCGGGCGGCGGTGAGGCCCCGATCGATGTCGGCGCGGCCTCGCTGTGGGGCATCGCGGACGTCCGGGACCGGGCGCGCGAGCTGGGGATGATGTGGTGGTCGGTGTCGCCGTTCGCCGCCGACGAGGAGCTGGATCTCGACAGCGCCGACACGGTGAAGCTGGGGATGCACGCGCCCGAGACGTACCGGGGTGACACCGCACGCGCCCTCGCCGACACCAAGGGCTGGCTCGCGGACGGCTGGCGCACCGTGTTCGTCACGGAGGCGCACGGCCCGGCGAGCCGCACCGTCGAGGTGCTCGGCGGCGAGGGGATCGCGGCCCGGCTCGACACGGACCTGAAGGAGATCTCGCCCTCGGTCGTCCATGTGGCCTGTGGTTCGATCGACTACGGCTTCATCGACCCCGGCCTCAAGCTGGCCGTGCTGACGGAGACCGACCTGTCGGGCCAGAAGGCCGCCGGCAAGGACGGCACCCGCATGCCGACCCGCCGCCGCAAGCAGATCGACCCGCTCACCCTCGAAGTGGGCGACTACATCGTGCACGAGCAGCACGGTGTGGGCCGCTACCTGGAGATGGTGCAGCGCACCGTCCAGGGCGCGACCCGCGAGTATCTGCTGGTCGAGTACGCCCCCGCGAAGCGCGGCCAGCCCGGCGACCGGCTCTACATCCCGACCGACCAGCTGGAGCAGGTCACCAAGTACGTGGGTGGTGAGGCGCCGACGCTGCACCGGCTCGGTGGCGCCGACTGGACCAAGACCAAGGCGCGCGCCAAGAAGGCGGTCAAGGAGATCGCCGCCGACCTCATCAGGCTCTACAGCGCCCGGATGGCCGCGCCGGGCCACACCTTCGGCCCTGACACGCCGTGGCAGCGCGAGCTGGAGGACGCCTTCCCTTACACCGAGACGCCCGACCAGCTGTCCACCATCGCCGAGGTGAAGGAGGACATGGAGAAGTCGGTCCCCATGGACCGGCTGATCTGCGGCGACGTCGGTTACGGGAAGACCGAGATCGCTGTGCGGGCGGCCTTCAAGGCGGTCCAGGACGGCAAGCAGGTCGCCGTGCTCGTCCCGACGACCCTGCTGGTGCAGCAGCACTTCGGCACGTTCAGCGAGCGGTACTCGCAGTTCCCCGTGGTCACACGGGCGTTGTCCCGCTTCCAGTCGGACGGGGAGGCGAAGGCGACCCTGGAGGGACTGAAGGACGGCGCGGTCGACATCGTCATCGGTACCCACCGGCTGTTCTCGTCCGAGACCAAGTTCAAGGATCTGGGCCTCGTCATCGTGGACGAGGAGCAGCGTTTCGGTGTCGAGCACAAGGAGCAGTTGAAGAAGCTGCGCGCCAACGTCGATGTGCTGACGATGTCCGCGACGCCGATCCCGCGGACCCTGGAGATGGCGGTCACCGGCATCCGTGAGATGTCGACGATCACCACCCCGCCGGAGGAGCGGCACCCGGTGCTGACCTTCGTCGGCCCGTACGAGGAGAAGCAGATCGGCGCGGCGATCCGCCGTGAACTGCTGCGCGAGGGACAGGTCTTCTACATCCACAACAGGGTCGAGTCGATCGACCGGGCAGCGGCGAGGCTGCGCGACATCGTCCCGGAGGCGCGGATCGCCACCGCGCACGGGCAGATGAGCGAGGGCACCCTGGAGCAGGTCGTCGTCGACTTCTGGGAGAAGAAGTACGACGTCCTGGTGTCGACGACGATCGTCGAGTCCGGTATCGACATCTCCAACGCCAACACGCTGATCGTGGAGCGCGGCGACAACTTCGGCCTCTCGCAGCTGCACCAGCTGCGCGGCCGGGTGGGCCGTGGCCGTGAGCGGGGTTACGCGTACTTCCTCTACCCGCCGGAGAAGCCGCTCACCGAGACCGCGCACGAGCGGCTCGCGACCATCGCCCAGCACACCGAGATGGGCGCGGGCATGTACGTGGCGATGAAGGACCTGGAGATCCGCGGCGCGGGCAATCTGCTCGGCGGCGAGCAGTCCGGCCATATCGCCGGGGTCGGCTTCGACCTGTACGTGCGGATGGTGGGCGAGGCGGTCGCCGACTACCGCAAGTCGTTGGAGAGCGGCGGGATCGAGGAGGAGCCGCCTCTCGAGGTCAAGATCGAACTGCCGGTGGACGCCCACGTCCCGCACGAGTACGCGCCGGGTGAGCGGCTGCGTCTCCAGGCGTACCGGGCGATCGCCTCCGCCAACTCCGAGGACGACATCAAGGCGGTACGGGAGGAGCTCACCGACCGCTACGGCAAGCTGCCGGAACCGGTGGAGAACCTGCTGCTGGTCGCGGGGCTGCGGATGCTGGCACGGGCCTGCGGGGTGGGCGAGATCGTGCTCCAGGGGTCCAACATCCGCTTCGCGCCGGTGGAGTTGCGCGAGTCGCAGGAACTGCGGCTGAAGCGGCTGTATCCGCGTACGGTCATCAAGCCGGCCGTCCACCAGGTGCTGGTGCCTCGCCCGACGACGGGCAAGATCGGCGGGAAGCCGGTGGTGGGACGTGAACTGCTGGCGTGGACGGGCGAGTTCCTGACGACGATCCTGGGGTCCTGAGCCCGGCCGGGCTCAGGCGCCGGGGCCGCTCTGCTGGAACATGACCTGGAAGTGCGCCGGGTGACCGGCGGCGAAGCGCACGTACCGCACGCCGAGGTCCTGTAGGTCCGCGGCCTCGGCGAACCGCGCGGCCAGGAGTTCGTAGCCTTCCACGGCGATCGCGGTGAGCAGCCCGGCGCGGTCCTTGAAGTGGTGGGTGGGCGCGGCGTGGGAGACACCCGCGCGGCGGGCCAGATCACGCAGGGAGAGGGCGGACGGGCCGCCGGCGGCGATGACGTGCCTCGGTCCCCTCTGGCTGGGCGTGCTGGGATCGGGCCCGCTGCCCCGCGCGACCACGCTCGGCATCGGCAAGCTCTGAGCCACGGGGCGGGCCGGCCCTATGCTTCGTCGACATGAACAGATCACGCGTCGCCAGCCCGGCCCTGGCGCTTCTGCTGGCCGCCGTGATCCCGTACGTCTCGGGCTGCGACGCCCTGGAACAGGGCGGCCCGGAGGCAGGTTCGGCACCGGACACGTCGCACGGGCGGGCGGTGAGCCCCCTGGCGAACCCCGACGGCACCGAACCGGGCCTCGCCGCGCTGACGTCGGAAGCGGACAAGGCCAACGCACGCAAGCTCATCCAAGGACTCACCACAAAGAGGCGTGGGCCCAAGACGGGCTACGAACGGGACGAGTTCGGCCATGCGTGGATGGATACGGCGGACGGGGTACCGCTGGCGAGGAATGGTTGTGACACGCGGAACGACTTGTTGAAACTCCATGGGAGGCACGTGCAGTTCCGTTCAGGTTCCGACTGCGTGGTCGTTGCGATGGACCTGTACGACCCGTACACCGGCGAGGACATCGCCTGGAAGAAGTCGAAGGCCGCCGAGGTGCAGATAGACCACGTGGTCCCGCTGTCCTACAGCTGGCAGATGGGCGCCGTCCGGTGGCCGGAGAACAAGCGCAAGCAACTGGCGAACGATGTGCTCAATCTGCTTCCTGTCGAAGGGCGCGCCAACTCGGCGAAGCGGGACTCGGGGCCCGCGTCCTGGTTGCCGCCGAACAAGAAGATCCGGTGCGCCTACGCGGTCCGCTTCGCGCAGGTCGCCACCAAGTACGCCCTCCCGGTCACCGCGCCGGACAAGGCCGCGATGCTGCGCCAGTGCGGCGGTTGACGTGGAAAACCGATGGGCCGACCGCCTCTTCGCGGTTAGCCTCCCGGCATGAACACGCCGCGTGATCCCGCACTGGCCATCACCACGCTCGCCGAGCGGCCCGAGCTCCGGGACCCCATGTGGCAGATGGCCGAGGACTGGCCTCAGTTCATCCTGCACGATCCTGTGGGATGGGCCTACATGGGCCGGATCATCGCCGAACTGCCCGAATACGTGGTGGTCGCGACCGACGCCGAAGGGTCCGTCGTGGCACGGGGCTTCAGCGTGCCGTTCGTCCTGGACATGGACGGGCGACGGGAGTTGCCCGGGACCGGCTGGGACCAGGTGCTGCTGTGGGCGTTCTCGGATCTCCGTCACGGGCGGAAGCCGGACACGGTGAGCGCGATCGAGATCACCGTGACCACCGGGATGCTGGGCCGGGGGATATCCGGGCGGATGGTCGCCGCGCTGCGGGACAACGCACGTGCCCGTGGGTTCCGGGAGCTGGTCGCGCCGGTGCGGCCGAATGCCAAGCACCTTGAGCCGGAGGTGCCGATGTCCGAGTACGCCTTCCGGACCCGGGAGCACGACGGGCTGCCGTGCGACCCCTGGCTGCGCGTCCATGCCCGCGCGGGCGGGGCCATCCACGCGGTAGCTCCGGCCTCGATGACGGTTTCGGGCTCGCTGGAGCAGTGGCGCGCGTGGACCGGTCTGCCGTTCGACACGGACGGGCCGGTGCTGGTGCCGGGCGGGCTGGTGCCCGTGCGCTGCTCGCCCGAGCACGGGCATGCCGTCTACGTCGAGCCGAACGTGTGGGTGCGGCACCGGCTCTGATCACTCGCGGCCCACTTCGGATCATTGGCCGGCGCCCGGGGTGTGGCGCCCGGGGCTGACGGGGTCCGGATCGGCATGTACCGTACGGCGGCGTCCCTAAAGTCGTATAAGCGTGTCCGTATCCGGACGGACACAGGTCCCCCGAGAGGTAGCCGAACGTGAACCCCGAAGTCTCCGCCGTGCCTGCGGCCCAGCCGGTGAAAGGTGAGGTGCCCGGCTTGTTGCCCCGGGTCCTGCTGGCGGCGGTGCCGGTGTTGAGCCTCGGGATGCTGGGCGCGATTCCCTCGTACGTCATCGCCTCGCGCCGCGGCACGCGCGCCGACTGGGTGGCCGCGATCGTGTTCACGGCCGCGACGGTCGGCTGGGTTTTCCAGGCCGCGCTCACTCCGGTGGAGACGCACGGCGGGCAGTTCGCCCTGGACCTGGTGCTGCTGGGAGTCGCGTCTTTCGGCGCCTCGCTCCACTGCCTGTTCGCCGGACCGCAGGCCGGTGAGTCCCGGTGAAGATCCGACGTAACTGGCGGAACGCGTCGAATTCCGTCGATTCCGGATCCACGGCTCGTATCGGGCACTGGTTGGCTCTCGGGGCGGGATCGCTGCGCGGCCGGCGAGGGTGGGCGGTGGGCAGCGCCGCTGTCGTCGTTCTCGGGCTGCTGGCGGTGTGGCTGTTCGTCCCCGGTGGGCAGGCGGGGCCGCCCGACGCGCGAGCGCGGCAGTACAAGGACGTCGACGCCTGTCTGCTGACGGGAGAGAAGGGCGTCGCGGCCGGCACCCCGGCCGCACCGGTCTGGGAGGGGATGCAGAAGGCGTCCCTGGAGACCCGGGCCCGTGTCAACTACGTCCCGGTCATGGGGGCACAGTCGGTGGAGAACGCCCGGCCGTTCTTCAACGGTCTGATGCAGCGGCAGTGCGAGGTCGTGCTGGCCGTCGGGGCGCCCCAGGTCCAGGTCGCCGAGGCGGGCGCCAAGCAGTACCCCGACGTCCGTTTCGTCGTGGTTGACGGCACACCGGCGGATAGTGGTGTTGATGGCGCTGAGGGTGGAAATCTCACGGTTGCCAAGTCCGGGGAGGGGCTCACGGATTCGGTGGCCGATGTGATCAGAGGGGCCGTTGAGGCGTCCGATTCATGACGGTCGGGCGGCAAATCGTTCCACTGAACGATAAAAATCGCATAACTTGACCGCCCCCGCTTGGAGCTGGCGTGCGGGTATCGGGCAGTCTTGCGAAGCTTCTGTAGGCTTCGTGTAAGTAAAGGCTCGCCCATGCGCGTTCGCTGGGTCCGTAGCCCTCGCTTGTTCCCGCCGGGTCGCACCGGCAGGCGCAGGGCGAGGGCTACTGCTCTGTCTGTCCTTGTTTCGTTCTCCCTCATGCTCACGACGGAAACCGCGGTGGCCAGTGGTGCCACGCTGCCTCCGCTGAGCATGCCGGAGCTTTCTCTCTCCGGCCTGTGGGAGTGGGCCAACAAGTCTCCGCTGGACACACCCGGCCAGGACGGCGGCACCGCGCGGGGCAAGAGCCACAGCGCCTCCACCGGGGACACCAGCGCCGACGGCGGCGTCGGCCGCAAGCCCGGCAAGGGCAAGGGCGAGCTCGACGCCTACGAGCGGCCCGAGGACTCCACGGCGGCGGCCACGACCGGCAAGGCCCGCGGCACGGCGAAGAGCTTCGACGCCCGCACCAGCAAGCGCGACGCCAGGAAGTCCACGGCAACATCGGACTACTACGTCAACGCGGACGGCTCCACCACGATCCGGCACTTCTCCGGCCCCGCCAACTTCAAGGGCGACGACGGCACCTGGAAGCCGATCGACCCCGCGCTGGTCAAGGAGGAGGACGGCCGCTTCGAGGAGAAGTCCAACAAGCTCGGTGTCGACTTCGCGCCGCACGCGGCAGACCAGCAGCTGGCCTCGGTCGACTTCGGGGGCGACCGCAGTCTGGCGTACGGGCTGAAGGGTGCGCGCAAGGTCGCGGCGTCCAAGGACGCGAACGGCGCGCTCATCTACGCCGGGGTCCTGCCGGACACCGATGTGCAGCTCGTCCCGCTCGCCGACGGCTTCAAGGAGAACCTCGTCCTCCACTCGAAGGACGCGGCGAACTCCTGGGTCTTCCCGCTGGACCTCAAGGGCCTGACCCCGCGGATCGCGGAGGACGGCGATGTCGAGTTCACCGACGCCGACGGCAAGGTGACCGCCACCATCCCCCATGCCTTCATGGAGGACTCCAAGATCGACCGGCGCTCCGCCGACCCCACCCGTTCCCAGGCCGTCACCTACGAGCTGACCACGGTGGACGACGAGCCCGCGCTGAGGATGACCGCGGACCGGGAGTGGTTGGACGACCCGGAGCGGGTCTACCCCGTCACCGTCGACCCGACGACCGTCACCGCCAGCAACTCGACGTACACGCAGAACACGATCTCCGGTGATCACTCCAGCGAGTCGATGACGAAGATCGGTTCCTACGACTCGGGCACCAACAAGGCGAACACCTTCCTCCAGTTCTCCTCGCTGGGCACCACGCTCGCCGGGAAGAAGGTCTCCGCGGCGACCCTGAACGTCTACGCCCTGTGGTCCTCCACCTGTGCCGCGCAGTCGTTCTCGGTGTATCCGGTGACCCAGTCCTGGACCCCGTCCGCCGTGACCAGCTACCCCGGTCCGTCCTACGGGTCCGCGATCGGAACCGCCACCCCCGCGCCGGGTGCCTCGTGCTCCAACACCGACGGCGGTACCGACGTCGGCGTGAAGATGCCGGTGACCCTGAGCACCAGCTGGTTCACGCAGGTCGCGACCGGCGGCGCCAACTACGGCCTCGCGATCGCCGCGCCGACCAGCGACGGGCTGCACTGGAAGAAGTTCCACTCCGACAACTCGGCCACCGCCGCCTGGCGGCCCGCGCTGGAGCTGACCTACGCGGCCAACACCAAGCCGCAGGTCAATGCCCAGTACCCGCCGGAGAACCACCAGGCCAACACCCTCCAGCCGGAGCTGCTCGTCTACGCGAGCGACGCGGACAAGTGGCCGCAGTCCGCGCTCACCTACACGTTCGAGGTCTATGACGCCGACACCGGGAGCACCACTGCGGTCGCGACGTCCGGTGCCATCTCGTCGGGTGCCTGGAAGGTGCCGTCGGGCAAGCTGACCTGGAGCAAGAACTACCTCTGGTACGTGGGCGTCAGCGACGGCTACGAGGAAGTGACGTACTCCAGCCGCTTCTCCACCGTCGTGCCGCAGCCACCGGTCACCTCGGGTCTGGCCATGAACACCGACGGCCATGAGTTCGACCCCAGCGACGGCAACTACACGACCGAGGACACCGACGCGGACGTCGAGGTGGTCGGACCCTCCCTGGAGATCGACCGCTCGTACAACAGCCTCGACCCCCGTATCGACAGTGCCTTCGGAGCCGGTTGGTCGACCGTCGTCGACATGAAGGCCGCCGAGGTCAAGGACAGCTCGGGCACGGTCTCCAGTGTGGTGATCACCTACCCGGGAGGCGAGCAGGTCGCGTTCGGCCGCAACGGCAACGGAACGTTCCAGCCGCCGCTCGGCCGCTACGCCCGGCTCCAGACCGTGACCGGCGGCTACACGCTGACCGACAAGGACTACACCGAGTACGCGTTCAAGCAGGCCACCGCCAAGGCCGGCACCTACGCGATCTCGGCCATCAAGGACTTCGCCGGCCGTACCGAGACGTTCGCGTACGACACGAACAAGCGGCTGACGAAGATCACCAACGACACGTCCAAGCGCTCCCTGGCCCTCACCTGGTCGCAGCCGTCCGGAGCGTCCGCCTGGCACGTCGCCACGGTGGCCACCGACGAGGCCAAGACGGGTGACTCGAGCACGGTCCAGACCTGGCAGTACGGCTACGCGGCCGACCAGCTCACCTCGGTCTGCCTGCCCGCCGACCCGACGAAGTGCACGACGTACACCTACGCCACCGGCAACCACTACCGCACCACGGTCCTGGACGCCGACCCGTTCGCCTACTGGCGGCTCGGCGAGACGTCCGGCACCGTCGCCAAGGACACGGTCGACGTCAACCAGGGCGCGTACAACGGCACGTACCGCAATGTGACCCTGGGCAGCTCGTCCGTCCTCGCGGGCTCCACGCAGAAGACGGTGACCTTCAACGGCACCACCTCCTACGTCGAGATGCCGAGCTCCCCCGGCGCCACACCCTCGTACACGTCGATCTCGCTGTGGTTCAAGACCACCACGGCCGGCGGTGTGCTCTTCTACTACGGCGACAAGCCGCTGAGCGACTCCAACCCGGTCGCCAACACGACGAAGAACACCCCCGCGATCTACGTCGGCACCGACGGCAAGCTGCACGGCTGCCTCGCCACCGGCGCCTGCGGCACGGTCATCACCTCCGCGGCGACGGTCACCGACGGTGCCTGGCACCAGGCCGTGCTCACGGGCGCGGGTGACACCCAGACCCTCTACCTGGACGGTGTCTCGCAGGGCAGCAAGGCCGGCCAGATCATGGACTGGGACACCCCGTACATCGCGCTCGGCGCTGGAGTGAACAACCGTGGCTGGCCCTTCATGTCCGCCACCGACCAGCTGGGCCACTTCGCCGGCCAGATGGCCGAGATCTCCCTCTACTCGGAGCCGCTCGACTCCTCGGTGATCACCGCGCAGTACCAGGCCGCCAAGCGGTCCGCCGGACTGCTCAGCAAGATCACCACGCCCAACGGGAAGACCCAGGCATCGGTCGTCTACGGCACCACCGACGACCTGGTCGAGCAGGCCACGGACGCCGACGGCGGTACCTGGAAGCTCAACCCGGCCACCGTCACGGGCTCCTCGCAGGTGTACCGGTCCGCGGTGATGGGCTCCACCCCGCGCGGCTACTGGCGCCTGGACGACACTCAGGGCGCACCGCAGGCCGCCAACGAGCTGCACACCGGCTTCGGCACCTACAACTCCGTCACGCAGGGTGTCGCCGGTCCGTTCGGTGCGGGCGATGTGACCGCCACGCAGTTCGACGGGACCACCTCGTACGCCGAGGTGCCTTCCGGCACCTGGCGCCCCAGCGGCGACCGCGCGGTCGAGCTGTGGTTCAAGACGAGTACGCCCGGTGCCCTGATCGCCAACCAGACGGCAGGCGTCAACGAAGTGCCGGCCAACTGGAACCCCGTCCTGTACGTGGGCTCGGACGGCAAGCTGCGCGGCCATTTCTGGGCCGTTGGCTGCAGCAGTCAGACGAACGTGGCCTCCACCAAGACGGTCAACGACAACGTCTGGCACCACGCGGTCATGTCCGCCTCCGGTTCGGCGCAGACCATGTACCTGGACGGTGTGAAGCAGGGCACCTGCACCGGCGCACCGCCTGCCGCAACCACCGACCGCACCTTCATCGGTGCCGGCTACGTCAAGAACTGGGTCAGCGCCCCGGCCGCCGAGACCAGCTTCTTCAAGGGTTCCATCGCCGAAGTGGCGGTCTACTCGGACCCGCTGACCGAGGACGAGGTCGGGCAGCACTGGTCGGCGTACAAGGCGTCTTCCGGTGTCGCCCCGGTGCGCACGGTCACGCTCACCGACCCGACCGACAAGACGCTGAAGTACGTGTACGACGCGGAGATGGGCAACCGCCTGCTGGCCGCGACCGACACCAACGGCAAGCGGACGACCTACGGCTACGACACGGAGGGCTTCCTGCACTCCGTGACCGACGCCAACGGCAACCGCAGCGTCACCGGTCACGACATCCGCGGCAACACGGTCTCCCAGACCGACTGCCAGGACACGGCAGCCAACAAGTGCGCCACCGAGTACTACACGTACTACCCGGACGCCACCACGGCGTTCCCGGCCATGGACCCCAGGAACGACCTGCTCCTCACCGAGCGGGACGCCCGTTCCACGGGCCCGACGGACAACGCGTACCTGAGCAGCTACAGCTATGACACGAGCGGCAACCTGCTGTCCGTGACCACCCCGCCGGTGGCCGGTCACCCCGGCGGCCGGACCGCTTCCACCACCTACACCACCACCGCCACCGCGGCGGCGGAGGGCGGCACGGCCAAGACGCCGGCCGGTCTGGTGGACACGGTCACCACACCGGGCGGCAAGACGACCCGGAACGTCTACTTCGCCAACGGTGACCTCGCCGAGGTCATCGACGCCAACGGCGCCAAGGTGAAGTTCACGTACGACAACCTCGGCCGGAAGCTCACCGAGACCGAGGTGTCGGACTCCCAGCCCGGTGGTCTGGCCACCAGCTTCACCTACGACAAGAACGACCAGGTGGCCACCGAGACCGGGCCCGCGGTCACCAACCGCGTGACGGGTGCGGTGCACCAGGCCAGGACGACCACCGTCTTCGACCCGGACGGAAACGTCACCTCGCAGACCGTCGCCGACCTCAGCGGCGGTGACACCTCACGTGTCACGTCGCTGACGTACGACGCGTACAACCGCGTGACCACCAGGAAGGACCCGGGCGGCGACACCACGTCGTTCGAGTACGACGCCTACGGGAACAAGGTCAAGGAGACCGACCCCGCGGGGAACGTCAACACCTACACCTTCGACGCCGAGGGCCGTCCGCTCACCACCAACCTGCTGAACTACACCGGCGACCCGAACAACCCGTCGGCGCCGACCACGCTGGTCCAGGAGTCCCGGGCCTACGACCCGGCCGGCCGGCTCGCGTCGATCACCGACGCGATGGGCTGGGTGACCGAGTACACGTACACCGACGACGGCCTGTCCGCCTCGGTCGTACGCAGGGACCCGGCTAACGGCAAGCAGTTCACCGAGCAGGCGAACACCTACGACATGGCCGGAAACCTGATCAGTCAGGTGACCAACGACGGCCAGACCACGACCACCTTCTCGGTGGACGCGGCCGACCGTGTCACGTCGTCCGTGCTCGACCCGACCGGTGCCAACCGCGCCACGAAGGTCTCGTACGACCCGGACGACAACGTGGTGTCGGAAACGGAGACGGACCCGGCGACCGGTGACGTCAGCACGACGGACACGACGTACGACAACCTCGGCAACGTCACGGGCAACACGGTCCACGACGGCACCACTGCTCCGGTGGGCCGCTGGAAGCTCTCGGAGACCAGTGGCCTCGCGGCCGCCGACTCCTCCGGCGGCGCCCGCAAGGCCACTCTCGGCAGCGCGGTCACCCGCTCCACCGAGAAGGGCGGTTCGGCGGTCTTCAACGGGACGGCGAACGCCTACGGCGCGACGGACGGCTCCGTGGTCAACACCGCGGGCAGCTTCACCGTCTCCGCGTGGGTCAAGCTCGGCTCGACGGCCGCCAACAGCACCTTCGTCGCCCAGGACGGCGAGATCGGGAGCGGCTTCCAGCTCTACTACTCCACGGCGTACGGCTGGACCTTCAACCGGCACGCCACGGACACCATGAACCCGGTGATCGCCCGGGCGAGTTCGGGCACCGCCGCGGTCAGCACCGGCACCTGGACGCACCTCACGGGTGTGTACGACAAGGAGGCCGGACAGGTCAGGCTGTACGTCAACGGCGCCGCGTCCGGCACCCCGGCCGCGTTCACCACGCCCTGGGCGGCCACCGGACCGCTCCAGATCGGCCGCAGGCTCGCCAACGGCGTCTACGCCGAGAACGTGAACGGCTCGATCGCCGATGTCCAGGTCTACGGGGAGGCGCTGAGCGGATCCCAGGCGTCCGCCGTGTACGGCGGCACGCTCCCGGCAGCGGGCAGCTCGGTCCGCGGTGCCTCGTGGAAGCTGGACCAGCGGGGTCTGCCGCTGTCCATGACCGACGCGAACGGCAACACGACCGACTACGGCTACGACGAGGCCGCTCAGCAGACGACCGTCACCGAACCGGCCGTGAACGCGGAGCAGAACGGCGGGACCCCGGTCTCCGTCCGCCCCGTCTCGATGACCGGCTACAACACCTTCGGTGAGGCGACGGAGGTCTCCGACCCGCTCGGCAACGTCACGGTCACGGCATACGACGCAGAGGGCCAGGAGTCCTCGACGACGATGCCGGACTACACCCCGGCGGGGTCCTCGACGCCGATCACGGCCAGGGCCTGGAACGAGTACAACAGGCTCGGCCAGGTCACGGCGGAGATCGACCCGCTGGGCAACCGCACCGCCTATACGTACACGCAGCTCGGCGATCTGGCCTCGGTCACGGACCCGGGCGGCGGTACGACGACGTACACGTACGACACCAACGGCGACCAGCTGTCGGCCACCCGGCCGAACGGTGCCCGTCAGGAGAGCACCTGGGACTACCTGGGCAACCAGCTCACCAGCACGGACATCGTGCGTCAGCCGACGCAGCGGGCGTACACGGCGATCAACGAGTACAGCGCTCCGGGCGGCGAGCTGTCCCGGACCGTGAGCCCGACGGGTGTCTCGGAGTCGTACAAGTACAACGCGATCGGCGAGACCACCGAGGTCACCGACAGCGCAGGTCAGAAGTCCACGTTCACCTACGACATGGACGGCCAGGTCCTCACCTCGACGGACCCGGACGGCACCAAGACCAAGAACACGTACGACGGCTTCGGCCAGCTGGTCTCCACCAGTGACCTGGACGCGAGTGGCGCGACGCTGCGCACCATGAGCTCCACGTACGACCGTGCGGGCAACCCGGCTTCGGTGACCGACTACCGCGGCCACACCAGCACGTTCGAGACGGACGCGACGGGTGTGGTCACCAAGGCGGTGCAGCCGGTCTCGGCCACCGAGTCGATCACCACGACCTTCGGCTACGACGCGGCGGGCAACCGGACGCGCTTCACCGACGGCCGCGGCAACGCGTTCCTGACGACCTACAACAGCTGGGGTCTGCCGGAATCGCTGATCGAACCGTCCACCCCGGCCCATCCCAACCCGGCGGACCGCACCTTCACCACGGTGTACGACGCCAATGGCCAACTGAAGGAGCAGCGCTCCCCGGGCGGCGTGGTCATCACCAACGACTACGACGTCAAGGGCCGTCTGACCCGTCAGTCGGGTACGGGTGCCGAGGTCGCCACGACCGACCACACCTACGACTACGACTCCGACGACCGGGTCACGGCCGTGGCCGGTGCGGGTGAGGACAAGAACACCTTCACCTACGACGACCGAGGACAGCTGCTGTCCACGTCCGGCCCCTCGGGCTCCTCGTCCTTCGCCTGGAACGGCGACGGTGCGATCACCTCGAGGACGGACGCGTCCGGCACGTCGACCTACGGGTACGACACCGCCGGCCGGCTGAAGACGGTCGCCGACGGAGCCACCGGCTCCTCGCTGACCTACGGCTACGACGTCACCAGCAAGGTCACGTCGATCGACTACGGCGCCGGCAAGTCCAAGCGGGCGTTCCAGTACGACGCCATGGAGCAGCTGACCGAGGACAAGCTCACCTCGCCGTCCGGCGCGGTGCTCGCCAAGGTCAACTACGCCTGGGACGCCAACGGCAACGAGACGTCGAAGACCACGACCGGTGTCGCGGGCGCGTCCACGAACACGTACGCGTACGACTGGGCGAACCGCCTGACGTCCTGGAACAACGGCACCACGACGGAGGTCTACGGCTACGACGCGTCCGGCAACCGGACCCGTGTCGGCGGCGACACCTACACGTACGACGCCCGCAACCGGCTCACGTCGGACGGGCACAGCACGTACCTGTACACGGCGCGCGGCACGATGAGCCAGTCCACGGACGAGGGTGGGGTTTCCACCGCGGTGAAGGCCGACGCCTTCAACCGTGTGATCAACGAGGGCGACCGTACGTACGCGTACGACGGTCTGGACCGCGTGCTGAACGCCAAGGACGAGACAGGTTCGGAGCTGTACGCCTTCAAGTACAGCGGTGCCGGGAACGACGTGGCATCGGACGGTGTCTCGACCTACAGCCGCGACGCGGACGGTTCGCTGCTGGGCGTGAAGACCGCGAGCTCGGCGGTGCTGGCCCTGACGGACCTGCACATGGACGTGATCGGGCAGTTCACCGCCTCCGGTGAGGCGCTGACCGGCTCGACCACCTACTCGCCGTTCGGCAAGGTCACCGCGTCGCTGGGGATGATCGGCCAGCTGGGCTACCAGTCCGGCTGGACCGACCCGGAGACGGCCAAGGTCAACATGGCCGCGCGTTGGTACTCACCGCAGACCGGCCAGTTCAACAGCCGTGACACGGTGAGCAACAGCCCGCTGCCGGAGTCGGTGAACGCGAACCGGTACGCGTACGCCAACCAGAACCCGATGACGGGCGTGGACCCGACCGGTCACTGGTTCGACTTCATCAAGAAGGCCGTCAAGAAGGTCACCAAGAAGGTCAAGTCGGTCGCCAAGTCGGCCTGGAAGAAGACCAAGACCGCGGTCAAGCGCGCGGCGAAGGTCGTCCGCAAGGCCGCCCGGCACGTCAAGCGCGTGGTCAAGAAGGTGGCCCGGAAGGTCCACCGGGCGGTCCGCAAGACCGTGCGATATGTGCGGGACAGCGTCCGCAAGGTCAAGAGATACGTCAAACGCACCTACAAGCGGGTCAAGCGCTACGTCCACAAGGTCGTCAAGCACGTCAAGAAGACCGTGCGGAAGGTCGCCAAGGCCGTCAAACACGTGGCCAAGAAGGTGGTCAAGGCAGCCAAGAAGGTCGGCAGAGCCGTCAAGAAGGCGGCCAAGGCCACAGCCAACTTCGTCAAGCAACACGCCTCGACCATCGTCTCGGTGGCGGTGGGTGTCGCGGTCTTCGCCGGATGCACCGCGGCCACGGCGGGTGCGGGCGTCATCGGCTGCGCGGCCCTCGCGGGCGCGGCGGCCAACGGCGTCGGCTACCTGATGAGTGACGGCCCCAAGTCCGTGGGCGGCTTCCTCGGCTCGGTCGCCATCGGCGCCGCAACCGGCGCCCTCGGCGGCGCAGCCGGCGGCGCAGCCTCCGGCGCGGTGGGCCGACTGCTCGCGGGCGTCGGCGGCAAGGCGGCCCAGGGCGCGGCCATGGGCGCCGCGGGCGGCGCCGCGGAAGGCGCGGTCGGCTACGGCATCTCCTGCGCGACCAGCGAGGAGGGCTGCAGCGCCAGCGGCGCGGCAAAGGCCACGGCGGTGGGCGCGGCGTCGGGTGGCGTCTTCGGGGCGATAGCCGGAAAGTTCGGCCCCAAGTCCAAGTCGCAGCCTGAGGCGGACTCAAGCCCGTCCGGCGGCACGTGTTCCCGACGTGTACCGCACAGCTTCACCGGCCTGACCGGTGTGCTGATGGCCAATGGCATCACCAAGCCGATCGCTGAGGTCAAGGCGGGCGATTATGTTCTGACCGCTGAGCCCGGCAAGAAGAAGAAGGAAAAGCACCGGGTCAAGGCGGTGATCGTCACCAAGACCGACCGTGACTACGTCGATGTCGTCGTCGCCACGAAGTCGGGTCCGAAGACGATCCAGAGCACCAAGCACCACCAGTTCTACGAGGCCACCCGGAACTCCTGGACCCAGGCAGGCGACCTCAAGGTCGGCCAGAAGCTCCAGAACGGCGACGGGGCACTGACCGCGATCGTCGAGGTCAAGTCGTACACGGCGACCCGCGTCACGTATGACCTGAGCGTTGAGGACCTGCACACGTACCATGTGCTGGCGGGGACCACACCGGTTCTCGTTCACAACTGCAACTCGGGTGTAAACTCTGCTGGCGAAGCGTGTGGTTGCGGAGGCGGCCCACGGGCCTATTCAACGGGCTACGAGATGACTCTGGATGCAGTCGATTTCGGTCGGTCGCGAGGGACGCATTTCAGGCGGGCAAATGAGGCGCTTGATGCGGCGCTTCAGTCGGATGCTGGCTTCGCTCAATCGATGGAGCAAATGATTCCAGGGGTCGGTAGAGCCGTCTCCTCGCAGGGGGGTAGGAGAACCCCGGCTGGGTGGACTTGGCAACACGAGCCGGCTTCCAATGCTGGTGGGCGACAGGGTGTGATGCGTCTCGTGCCGCGTTCCCAGCATGATCCTGGGTCGCTCTGGCAGCATCTACTGCATCCCGGTGGCTCCGGCGGCTACTCGGAGTGGGCGATTCCGAACGGCGCCCCACGCAATAGGAGGTGAGTCGACGATGTCGATTACATTCACGCATCGAGACGGGGGCATGGAGGACGGCACTGAGGACGGTATTCCGTCGCTCGTCGCTGAGCTCGATGGACCCATCGATGATGAGCACCCAGACGTGTCGGTCACGGATGACGAATCCTCCTGGACTGTTTCGGCATTTCAGGACGGAGCTCTGGTGTTTGAAAATCTCGATGACAGCGACGTGCAGCCTCGCCATCTCCAGAACGCTTCGCGCACGGAGATGATCCGGGTGATGGCCATGTTGGTTCGCAGTGACCTGGCGGCTCTCGAGCAGTTGGATTGGCTTCCCGGTTACAACTAACGGGCAGAGGTAAGCCCCAGTCGGAAGGTTTTGCCGACTAGGGCTTCCATAGATCTCAGTGATGTCGAGAAGTGGCCTGAAGCGCCCCGCCGTGGAATCCCGCGGCGGGGCGTCCTTCGTTCCGCGCATCCGGTCTCGGGTCGCTCACCCACCGGGTTATGAACCAGGCTCGAACTCGCCACCGCCCATGCGAGATGGCCTGAAGCGCCCCGTCGTTGCCGTTCCCCGCTTCCAGGCTCCGGAGGAGAGAGGTGGTTTCCGTGTTATGCGGTTTTCCGCATCAGGCCGCCGACGCCCGCAGGAACGCCGTCTCGCCGATCTGCCCCAGGAGCCGCAGCCGCGCACCGTTCGCGAGGCGCTTGGCCAGGGCCTCGCTCACGCCCGGGCGGGTGTTGTCGCCGTGGCCGTCGAGGACGATGACCCCGCCATCGGCTGCGGACTCCTCGGCCCACTCCAGGTCCGCGAGGACCGCCTGCACGGAGTGGGCACCGGCGATGACGACCACGCCGTAGCTCCGCTCGGAGACGGCGCCGCGCACCTCGGGGTCGGCGGAGGTGCCTCGCAGGATGCGGGCCTCCGTGCCCGGGCGGCTGCCGCACAGGGCGAGGTTGGCGCGGACGACGTCCTCGCGGACCAGGGGTTCGCCGCCGGCCAGCGGGTCGACGATGGTCAGCCGCGGCTCGGTGCCCGCGCGGTGGAGCATCCGCAGCAGCGCCGCGGCGAGCAGGCCGTGGCCGGTGCCGATCTCCAGCACCTCGCCGTTCGGCGGGGTGAGCAGCGGTACGGCCGCCAGCTTGCCGCACACATCCGATGCCGAGCCGGGCATGCGCCCGACGCCGAGCGCCTCCAGGGCGACCACCGTCCGGTAGGCCACCGTCAGATCGCGCCGCGCGTGCTCGGCGGACGCGCCGGTCACGGTGACGACCTCGCGTACGAGCGTGTCCAACTGCGTCGCCGTGGGCATCCGGTGGGCGTCGCGTCCCGCGTGGTCGAGCAGCAGCCCGAGTCCGTAGCTCTGCCGCCGCAGATCGGCCACCTCGTGGTGCAGGGCGTCGAGGTCGGCCTGGAGGGCGTTCGTGGCGCGCTCCAGGCGCTGCTCGACCAGTGTGAACGCCGGGCGCAGCACCCGCTTCGCCAGCCGGTTGCTCAGGAGGGAGGGCATGGGCGGGAGCGTACGCTTCGCTGCGTGTTCACGGGACTACCGACGGGTGCTGTACGGGTGAAGTCTTGGTGTCCTGGCGCCCAAGCGCAGGTGTTCGTGTATAGGCCGCCACAGGGCCCGCCTCGCAGAAGAGGTGGTTCACGCGATGGTCGTCTGCGCGCCACGTACCGAATCCGAGCCGGACACACGCGTCGGCTGTTGTTCTCGTGTGCTGATCTCGATTGTTGTCCCGTGCTTCAACGAAGAGGAGATCGTCAACCGCTTCCATGAGCATGTGACCAAGGAACTCGCGCTGCTCGACCAGGAATGCGAACTGGTCTATGTGGACGACGGGAGTCAGGACCGCACACTGCCTCTCCTCGAGGAGCTCGCCGCGTCCGATTCCCGGACCCGCTACGTCTCCTTCAGCCGGAACTTCGGCAAGGAGGCCGCGATGCTGGCCGGACTCCAGCATGCCGGCGGCGACGCGGTGGTCATCATGGACGCCGATCTCCAGCACCCGCCCGAGCTGGTGCGCCGCATGCTGCGCCTGCACGAGGAGGGATTCGACCAGGTCATCGCGCGCCGTACCCGGAAGGGTGACCGTGTCACCCGCACGGTCACGGCCCGCGGCTACTACTGGCTGATCAACCGCCTGGTGGACGTGGAACTGGTCGACGGCGTCGGCGATTTCCGGCTGCTGTCCCGCCGCACGGTGGACGCGATCCTCGGACTGAGCGAGTACAACCGATTCTCCAAAGGTCTCTTCGCCTGGGTGGGATTCCGCACCACGACCTTCGAGTACGAGAACGCGGTGCGCGAGCAGGGACGCTCCAAATGGAGCTTCGGAAAGCTGCTCAACTACGGACTCGACGGGCTGCTCTCCTTCAACGACAAGCCACTGCGCGCCGCCGTCTATCTCGGCCTGCTGCTGCTCTCGGTCGCGATGGCCTACGCGGCCTGGATCGTGGGGGCGGCGCTGGTCAATGGGGTGGACACGCCCGGTTATGTCACGCTGCTGGTGACGGTGGTCGCCCTCGCCGGTGTACAGATGGTGATGCTCGGTGTCGTCGGGGAGTACGTCGGCCGCATCTACTACGAGGTGAAGCGCCGCCCCCACTATCTGGTGGCGGCGACCAACGCCGGTCCGCCCGTGCGGCGCCGGCAGGAGCAGCAGCCGGAGCAGGGAGAGCTCGTACGCCGATGACGGTCCAGTGGCAGATCGTGCGCTTCGCCCTGGTCGGGGCCGTCAATACGGGTACGTACTACGGCTGCTACCTGCTCCTGCTGACCCGGCTGCCCTATATCGCCGCGCATACCTTCGCCTTCGCGCTCAGCATGACCGGCTCGTTCTTCATGAACGCGTACTTCACCTACCGGACCCGGCCGACCTGGCGGAAGTTCCTGCTCTTCCCGCTCACCAACGCGGCGAACTTCGTGATCACGACGGCTGGGGTCTACCTGCTGGTCGGTATCGGCGGCTTCAGCGAACGCTGGTCGCCACTGGCGGCCGCCGCCGCGGCCATCCCGATCACGTTCGCCCTGTCCCGCGCGATCATGCTCCGTCCCGACCGGCCGGAGTCGGACGCCCTACCGGAGCCGGATCCCCGCCCCGGGCCGGTGCCGGAACCGGCGCCTGCCGGTTCGCGTCCGGGCCCCCCACCGGCTGGATCATCGGAGGGCCGTCGATGACCGCCCGGCGGCCGTAGCGGACGGGCAGCGCGGTGTCCGCCGGATACCTCGCCGTCCACGAGTCCGGCCCCGTCCACGAGTCCCGCCCCTTGTGGAGTACCGTGCGGCAGCGTCACGAGCGCGCGCCCGCCGTGCACGACGACCGCTCGCGACGCCCGCGGGCGCCAGAGTGCTCGCGCTGCCGGCGTTCTGCCGGCGCGACGCACCCTGGTGCGCTCCCGAATCGTTGACCGATTGAACCGAACGGGCAGCGCCGAAGTGGTGGCCCAAGCCACGCCGACTGCCTACCATCGATCACCGCAAGGTCTTTGTGCACCGCGTCACAATCACCACCGCACGCCGGGAGGCCCCTTTGCACCGCCGTCGTCGCACCGCGCTCGCCCTCTCCGCCGCGCTCGTCGCAGCGGGTCCCCTGCTCGCCGCCTGCGGAGGTGAGGCGCATCCGGGGGCCGCGGCCGTCGTCGGGGGAGAGCGGATCGAGGTGTCCACGCTCCAGTCGCAGGTGGAAGAGGCACGGGCGGCCCAGGAGAAGGCTCCCGACTCCGCGCAGCTGGTCGGCAACACCGGGCAGCTGAGCCGGGCCAAGCTGCACGGGCTGATCTTCGGCCGGGTGCTGGACAAGGCCGCGGCCGACGCCGGTGTCACGGTCTCGCGCAAGGAGATCCAGGACGCCCTGGCCGCCGCCGAGCAGCAGTCCGGCGGTGCGAAGCAGCTGGCCGGCATGCTGCTCCAGCAGCGTGGCCTGGCGCCGGACCAGATCGACCAGGCCGTACGGGAGGACGTGCAGCTCACCAAGCTGTCCGCGGCCATGGGCGCCGACCTCGGCACCCCGCAGGGCCAGCAGAAGGTCGGGGCCGCGCTCACCGAGGCCTCGAAGAAGCTCGATATCGACGTGAACCCGCGCTACGGCTCCTGGGACGACGCGAAGATCCAGCTCGGGGACTACAAGGCCCCATGGATCACCCAGGTCACCAAGGAACAGGAGAACGCCCAGGCCGGAGCCTGAACCCTGGCGCCGCCGCGGCCGGCGCGAGGGACGTAAGGTCGGGGACGTGAACGCTGAAGCCCCCGTCGAGCCCGGCCGTATCGTCCTGCTCACCGCCAGCCACCGTGTCGCGCCGGGACTGCTGTCCTGGCCCGCGTGGCAGACACTGCGCACGGCGGACCGTGTGCTGTGCGCGGACGGCGACCACCCGCAGCTTCCGTATCTGAGAGAGGCGGGTGTCGCCGTCGAGGCCGCGGCCCCGACGGCCCAGGAACTGGTGGACGCCTGCGCCGGGGGACGGGCCATCGTGGTCCTGGCCACCGGCGAGGGTGACCAGGCACTCACCGACGGCCTGGCCAGGATGGCGGGTTCGGGCCGCGTCCAGATGCCCGACCTGGAACTGCTCCCCGGCTCGTACGACCTCCCGGGCGCCCGGCTGCTCGACCTCGTCCAGGTCATGGACCGGATCCGGCGGGAGTGCCCCTGGTCGTCGCAGCAGACCCACGAGGGCCTCACCAAGTACGGCATCGAGGAGGCGTACGAACTCGTCGAGGCCATCGAGGACGGCGACCGCGACGAGCTGCGTGAGGAACTCGGCGATGTGCTCCTCCAGGTCGTCTTCCACGCGCGCATCGCGCAGGAGGACGAAACGGAGCCGTTCTCGATCGACGACGTGGCCGGCACGATCGTGGACAAGCTGATCGGCCGTCACCCCCACATCTTCGGCGACGAGCAGGCCGAGACCCCGGAGGACGTCAAGGCCCACTGGCTGCGCACCAAGGCGGTGGAGAAGCAGCGTGACTCGGTGACGGACGGCATTCCGCTGGGTCAGCCGGGCCTGGCGCTGGCCGCGAAGCTGGCCTCGCGCGTCCGTACGGCGGGTCTGGACGTGCCGCCGCCCGTCGGCGACGGCGGAATCGGCTACGACCTGCTGACGATGGCCGTACGCGCCGAGGCCGAGGGCCACGATCCGGAGTCGGCGCTGCGCGCGGCGGCCCGCGCCTATCGCGACGCGATCCGGGCGACGGAGAACGGTGCCTGACGCCTGGGCTGATCAGCCCCCGGCCCCTCGCCGTCGGTCGACGGCGGTCAGGTCGACCTCGATCGGGTACGGGACGTCGACCTTGAGCCGGTTGTGGTGGATGCCGGTGACGGCGTAGGTGTTCGTGGCGGGGTCGAGCTCGTAGACGTAGACGACCGGCAGGTCTTCGCTCTTCTCGATCCGCCAGAAGTGCCGGATCCCGGCCGCCGCGTACTTGCGGGGCTTCAGCTCACGGTCGCGCTGTACGGATTCGTCGGAGACGATCTCGATGACGAGCAGGATGTCGGCCGGGGCGTACCAGGTCTGCTCCGGCCCGCTGAGGGCACCTTCACGGACGACCATGAGATCGGGCTCCGGTCTGTCACGCTCGCCGAGCCTCGTCGTCATCTCCCGGATGACGTAGAGGTGGTCCGGTGCCTGCCGCACCAGTGCGGTCTCCAGCAGGCGCAGCGCAGCCATATGGAAATAGGTCTGCGGACTCACGAAGAACAGTCCCCCGTCGATCAGCTCGGTGTGCGGCGGGAGACCCTTGATCCGGTCGAGGTCGTCCGCCGTCCACCCACCGGTCGGCGGCACGGGGAACACGTACTGCTCCTCCCGGCCGTCCTGGCCTTTCCGCCGGTCTTCGGCTGCGGCACTCATCAGCGCTCCCATGTGACGGAGTCTGGCGCGTATGACCAGGCTACCCAGTGGGAATGCCCCGACGTCCGCCGAACGGGTGATCGCACTGACCTGGGTCCTGGCGTTCGGCGACCACGACCGCGAAATCCCGTCGCCCGCCGGTGACGTGGGCTCTCGTCACCGCTTCCGGCGACCACGACCGCGACCGGCCACGGCAGGCAGTCCGCGTCGCCCGGCTTGCCGGATCGTCCGGTCCCGGTCACGCATGTCCCGGAGCTCCGGGCTCCGGGCCTGGCTCCAGGCGGGCAGCGGTTACCGTCGACCCATGCACGACCAGCCCCCCGCCGCCCCCGGTCTCCCCGAGCTCTTCACCTGGGAGTTCGCCACCGACCCCTATCCGGCCTACGCCTGGCTGCGGGAGCACGCGCCCGTGCACCGGACCAGGCTGCCGAGCGGGGTCGAGGCGTGGCTGGTGACGCGGTACGCGGATGCGCGGCAGGCGCTCGCGGACCAGCGGCTCAGCAAGAATCCTGCGCATCATGACGAGCCGGCGCACGCCAAGGGGAAGACGGGAATCCCCGGTGAGCGCAAGGCGGAGCTGATGACGCATCTGCTGAACATCGATCCGCCCGACCACACCCGGCTGCGCCGACTGGTCTCGAAGGCCTTCACCCCGCGCCGGGTCGCCGAGTTCGCCCCGCGTGTGCAGGAACTGACGGACCGGCTGATCGACGGCTTCGCGGAGCGGGGGAGCGCGGACCTGATCCATGAGTTCGCGTTCCCGCTCCCCATCCACGCCATCTGCGACCTGCTCGGGGTCCCGCGCGAGGACCAGGACGACTTCCGCGACTGGGCGGGGATGATGATCCGGCACGGCGGCGGTCCGCGCGGTGGGGTCGCACGCTCGGTGAAGAAGATGCGGGGCTATCTCGCCGAGCTGATCCACCGCAAGCGGGAGGACCCCGGTGAGGACCTGATCTCGGGGCTCATCAAGGCGTCCGACCACGGGGAGCACCTCACCGAGAACGAGGCCGCCGCCATGGCCTTCATCCTGCTCTTCGCCGGGTTCGAGACGACCGTCAACCTGATCGGCAACGGAATGTACGCGCTGCTGCGCCACCCCGGGCAGCGCGCACGCCTCCAGGACTCCCTCGCGGCGGGGGAGACCGGGTTGCTGGCCACCGGGGTCGAGGAACTCCTGCGCTTCGACGGGCCGGTGGAGCTGGCCACCTGGCGGTTCGCGACCGAGCCGCTGAGCATCGGGGGGCAGGACATCGCGGCCGGAGATCCCGTACTCGTCGTGCTCGCCGCCGCCGACCGGGACCCCGGCCGGTTCCCCGATCCCGATGTGCTCGACCTGGCCCGGACGGACAACCAGCACCTCGGGTACGGGCACGGCATCCACTACTGCCTCGGTGCGCCCCTCGCACGGCTGGAGGGGCAGACGGCGCTGGCGACCCTGCTGACCAGGCTGCCCGACTTGAGACTTGCGGTGGATAGTTCTGATTTGCGCTGGCGTGGGGGTTTGATCATGCGCGGATTGCGCACTCTGCCCGTTGAGTTCACTCCTCGTGAAATCTGACGACAGGTCAGTAACGTGACTTTCACGTGATCTTTCCTGCATCGACTTGTGACACTCATCGGGATGCCGTTAGGTTCACCGTCAACTCGGGACCCCGCGGTCCCCTGTCGTCACACGAAAGGCCCACGCATGCTCTCCGGGAATGGTCGACACCGGCGCCCCCGTCAGGCTCCTGCCCTCTTCGTCGCGGCAGGGGTGACGGGATCGGCCATCGCCATCCCGCTGCTCGGGGCGGGTGCCGCCTCCGCCGCCGACGCCGACACCTGGAACCGGGTCGCGAACTGCGAGAGCGGTGGAGCGTGGAGCGCCGACTACGGCAACGGCTACTACGGCGGGCTCCAGCTCTCCCAGGAGGACTGGGAACAGCACGGCGGTACGACCTACGCCCCCAGGCCCGACCTCGCGAGCCGTTCGCAGCAGATCACGGTCGCGGAGAAGGTCCTCGCCGCGGAGGGCTCTTCGGCTTGGGAGAGCTGCGCCACGGTCACCGGGCTCGTCAAGAGCGCGACCGCACCGCAGGTCGACCCGGGTGGCCTGGGAGCGCAGGACCAGACGCTGGGCTCCACCGGTGACTCCGGCGAGGAGGCGGACCCGCCGACGTTCGGTGACGGCGCCGACGCCGCCACTCCGGAGCCCTCGGCCTCGACCCCTGCCCCTGCCTCGCCGGCATCGCCCGGCGCCTCCACGGACGCATCGGGGTCCGCGGAGCCCCCGTCCGGCGACGACGGCACCTCCGAGTCCGCCGACGCTTCCCAGGGGGAGAGCAGCGGCACCGGCAAACATCGCGGCACTCCTGCCAATGAGGATGAGGCGGGCAAGGTGGACGAGCCAGATGATACGGACGAGACGGGCGATTCGGGCGACGGGCGCGAATACGACGGTCATGCCTCACGAGGTGACGCATCGGCACGAGACGTCGCCGGCGCACCGGATGAGTACACCGTCCGCCCCGGCGACAGCCTCTCGGCGATCGCCGACGCGCACGAGGTGCCCGGCGGCTGGCCCGCGCTCTACGAGGGGAACCGCCAGGTCGTCGGGATCGACGCCGATCTCATCCTGCCCGGCCAGAGTCTCGATCTGGCCCCGGAGCGGGAGTAGTTGGCGGGGGCGGTAAGGGGGCTTATGTCCGGTTCTGTGAAAGTGAGACATGAGTCTCTTCCGGTCAACTGACCCCGGATGGCCGCCAAGTGGGGCCATCTACCCTCTCACCTGCAAAAACGGACATCAGGCGCCGTCGGATATGGGTGATTTCTCCCCGATGTTCCTCCTTTGAACATCGGGGAGACGTGTGTTTACGGTCTGACCGCTCGCCATCGCGGGCCCCGTCGACCGTCACGCCGAATCCTGCCGTCGGTCGAAGGGAACAGCCGTCGCGTTCAAGCGCCGTAGGCAGGAGCGGGGGACCCAAGGTTAAGTGCCGTGCCGGCCCGACGAGGGCCCGGAACGGCTTGGGGTGAAGCCGCGCGCAAAGCCGCGCGGCCGGGCAACTCGTCTTCCGGTTCCGTCGGACACCCGATGCGACGGACAGGGGGACACCCCATCGGCCCGAACCCGACAGCTCACCTCGTAGGCGTCGGTGAGGGGATCACTTCATGCTGCTTTCCGGCAAGGGCAAGCGCCGCCGCCCGACCGCCCGCACTGCTCGTATCGCCGCCTACGCCGCCGGGGTCACCGGTGCCGCCATCGCCGCGCCGCTCATGATCTCGGGGACCGCCTCCGCGGCGACCTCCTCCGAGTGGGACGCCGTCGCCCAGTGCGAGTCCGGCGGCAACTGGTCGATCAACACCGGCAACGGCTACTACGGCGGCCTCCAGTTCTCGGCCTCCACCTGGGCCGCCTACGGCGGTACCGCCTTCGCCTCCACCGCGGACCAGGCCAGCAAGAGCGAGCAGATACAGATCGCCGAGAAGGTCCTGGCCGGCCAGGGCAAGGGCGCGTGGCCGAACTGCGGTGTGAGCCTTTCCAGCACCCCGTACAACGGCGGCACCGCCGAGGCCCCCAAGACCGAGCCCGCCAAGAAGACGGCCGCCCCGAAGCGCGCCGAGGCCCCGACCACCCGCTCCGAGCGCCCCGCCGCCCCGGTGAAGAAGGGTGACGGCGAGTACAAGGTCAAGCCCGGTGACACCCTCAGCAAGATCGCCGAGGCGAAGAAGGTCAAGGGCGGCTGGAAGAAGCTGTTCGAGCTCAACAAGGACATCATCGACAACGCCGATGTGATCCACCCCGGTCAGCTGCTCCACCTGCGCTGACCCACCCGGCAGAACCTCGGGGCCCCCTTCCGCTCAGGGGCCCCTGCCCAGGGACTCCCCCCACCGGGGACCCCGTGAGGTGACCCCCTCGCGGCATCCCCGTCCCCCGGCGACCCCGGCCCGGTGACCGCACCTCGCCGTGTCCGTACGCTCCCTTCCCCCCGTAGCGCTATGGACACGGCAGGTGCACCCGGGCCGGGGTTTCTGCTGGATTGCCACCCTTTTTCGTCCCACGGGCCGGGCACCGGCAGGCCCGGGCCCCCCGTCCGGATAGGCTCATGTCGCAAGGCCAAAGCGACCCTGCACCGACGCTGCGGCAGCGGCGTCACTCCTAGCGACACATCCCAGAAGGAGATGCTCGTGCCGTCCATCGACGTCGTCGTAGCCCGGGAAATCCTGGACTCCCGAGGCAACCCCACGGTCGAGGTCGAGGTCGGCCTCGACGATGGCAGCACTGGCCGTGCTGCTGTCCCCTCCGGTGCCTCCACCGGTGCGTTCGAGGCCATTGAGCTCCGTGACGGAGACCAGAACCGCTACATGGGCAAGGGCGTCGAGAAGGCCGTCCTCGCCGTGCTCGAGCAGATCGGCCCGGAGCTCGTCGGGTACGACGCCACCGAGCAGCGCCTGATCGACCAGGCGATGTTCGACCTCGACGCCACCGACAACAAGGCGTCGCTCGGCGCCAACGCCATCCTCGGTGTCTCGCTGGCCGTCGCCCACGCCGCGTCCGAGGCCTCCGACCTCCCGCTCTTCCGCTACCTGGGCGGTCCGAACGCGCACCTGCTCCCGGTGCCGATGATGAACATCCTGAACGGCGGCTCGCACGCCGACTCCAACGTGGACATCCAGGAGTTCATGATCGCCCCGATCGGCGCGGAGTCCTTCTCCGAGGCGCTGCGCTGGGGCACCGAGGTCTACCACACCCTGAAGAAGGTGCTGAAGGAGCGCGGTCTGTCCACCGGGCTCGGTGACGAGGGCGGCTTCGCCCCGAACCTGGACTCCAACCGCGAGGCCCTCGACCTGATCATCGAGGCCATCAAGCAGGCCGGTTACGCGCCCGGCAAGGACATCGCCCTCGCGCTCGACGTGGCCGCCTCCGAGTTCTACAAGGACGGCAAGTACCTCTTCGAGGGCAAGGAGCGCTCCGCCGCCGAGATGACCGAGTACTACGAGGAGCTCGTCTCCGCGTACCCGCTCGTGTCCATCGAGGACCCGCTGTTCGAGGACGACTGGGCGGGCTGGAAGGTCATCACCGACAAGCTCGGCACCAAGGTGCAGCTGGTCGGCGACGACCTGTTCGTCACCAACCCGGAGCGGCTCGCCCGCGGCATCGAGGAGGGCACCGCCAACGCCCTGCTGGTGAAGGTCAACCAGATCGGTTCGCTGACCGAGACCCTGGACGCCGTCGAGATGGCCCAGCGCAACGGCTTCAAGTGCATGATGTCCCACCGCTCCGGTGAGACCGAGGACGTCACCATCGCCGACCTGGCCGTCGCCACCAACTGCGGCCAGATCAAGACCGGCGCCCCGGCCCGCTCCGAGCGCGTCGCCAAGTACAACCAGCTGCTGCGCATCGAGGAGATCCTCGACGACGCCGCGGTGTACGCCGGCCGCAGCGCCTTCCCGCGCTTCAAGGGCTGACGCCGCTTACGGAAGTCCCTTCCGCACGTCCCCGCGCACGGTCACGTACCGTGTGCGGGGACGTTGGCACGTACGGACCGCATCAACGGGGAGGGGCGCACATGGCCCGGGACCGGTTCTCCACCGCGACCCGGCTGCGGCTGCTCGGCGAGCAGACCGCCGCCCGGGTCTACCGCTCGCAGAACCGCCGCCAGGCCCGCCGCTCCCGGCTCACCGGGCGTGCCGCCTTCCTCGCGCTGGTGGTCTGCTCGATGGTCGTCGCCCTCGCCTATCCGACGCGGCAGTACGTGTCCCAGCGCAACGACATCGCCGAGCAGAAGCGGCTCGCCGACGAGGCACGCGAGCGGGTGGAACGGCTGCGGGACGAGAAGGCGCGGCTCCGGGACGACGCGTACATCAAGCGGCTGGCCCGCGAGCATCTGCATATGGTCATGCCGGGCGAGACCGGTTACACGATGGTCGACCCCAGGGCGGGTCAGCAGCCGCGCGACGAGGAGAGCGGCGCCGGCCGCCCCTGGTACTCGAACGTCTGGGACGACGTCGACCACGCCGACGCGGGACGCTAGACGCAGTTGTGCACACACGACCACGTACACACGACACGAACGACGAAGAGACAGACGCACCCATGGACACGCCTCCGCCCAGCACCGAGCACACCCCGCCCACCGAGGCCGACATCGCCGCGTTCCGGGAGCAGCTCGGCCGTCCCCCGCGCGGTCTGCGTGCCATCGCGCACCGCTGCCCCTGCGGCAACCCCGACGTGGTCGAGACGGCCCCGCGTCTCGAGGACGGTACGCCGTTCCCGACGCTCTACTACCTGACCTGTCCCCGCGCGGCCTCGGCGATCGGCACGCTGGAGGCGAACGGCGTGATGAAGGAGATGTCCGAGCGCCTGGCCACCGACCCGGAGCTGGCCGCCGCCTACCGCGCGGCGCACGAGGACTACGTCGCGCGCCGGGACGCCGTCGAGGAGCTGAAGGGCTTCCCCAGCGCGGGCGGTATGCCGGACCGGGTCAAGTGCCTGCATGTGCTGGTCGGCCACTCCCTGGCGGCGGGCCCGGGTGTGAACCCGCTCGGTGACGAGGCGATCGCGATGCTTCCGGAGTGGTGGGCGAAGGGCCCCTGCGTCACCCCGTGCGTGGACAGCGGCGACGGGACTCCCGGGGAGAGCGCGTGAGCCGCGTCGCCGCAGTCGACTGCGGCACCAACTCCATCCGGCTGCTCGTCGCCGACGCCGACCCGGCGACCGGCGAACTGGTGGAGCTCGACCGCCGGATGACCATCGTGCGCCTGGGTCAGGGCGTGGACCGCACCGGACGGCTCGCACCCGAGGCGCTGGAGCGTACGTTCGCCGCCTGCCGTGAGTACGCCGGGGTCATCGAGGCCCACGGCGCCACCAAGGTGCGCTTCGTGGCCACATCCGCCTCGCGCGACGCCGAGAACCGCGAGGACTTCGTGCGGGGCGTCGTCGAGATCCTCGGGGTCGAGCCCGAGGTGATCAGCGGGGACCAGGAGGCCGAGTTCTCCTTCGTCGGGGCCACCAAGGAGCTGGCGGGCCACGAGGAGCGCCTGGTCGTGGACATCGGCGGGGGCTCGACCGAGTTCGTGGTGGGCCAGGCCCAGGTCGAGGCCGCCCGCTCCGTGGACATCGGCTGCGTGCGCCTGACCGAGCGCCATGTCCGCAACGACCCTCCTACCGCGGCCGAGGCCGCCGCCATACGGGCCGACATCGAGGCCGCGCTGGACCTCGCCGAACAGACCGTGCCCATACGCGAGGCCCGCACCCTGGTGGGCCTGGCCGGCTCGGTCACCACCGTCGCCGCGATCGCGCTCGGGCTGGAGGAGTACGACCCCGCCGCCATCCACCACTCCCGCATCTCCCGCACCCAGGTCGCCGACGTGACCGAGGCGCTGCTCACCGCCACACACGACGAGCGCGCCGCGAACCCGGTGATCCACCCCGGGCGGGTGGACGTGATCACGGCCGGGGCGCTTGTCCTGCTGGCGATCATGGAGCGCACGGGGATCGACGAGGTCGTGGTGAGCGAGCACGACATTCTGGACGGAATCGGCTGGTCGATCGCCTGAGGCTGCCCACGGCCCGAGGGGCGCTGCCCGGCGGGCCGGGCTGCCTGCCGGGTGCCGCCGGGGCCGGGGCTGACCACGGCGGCAGGGTGCTCGGCGCATGGAGGGGCCGTATGCGCCGCCCTGCGTGGGGCGGGCTGGAACCGGGCTCGAGCGGGGCTCGGACCGGGCTGCCGCCGGGCTTCGGGAAAACCTTCGTGAAGTTCTTCACAAGGAAAAGCCTCTGCCCGGCCGTCGAAAGTGCCCCTCGGCGGCCCTGTGGGCCTGTTTTTCTGCCCAACTCCGCGCACCTGTCCACGATCCGACATGCCCGTGTCGCCTGACGATCATGGAAGGGAAGGTCGTGGTACGTCTCCCTCGAAGGTCGTGGGCGCAGCTCAGAGGGGTCGGGCAACGTTCCCCGTCACCCCGGGGTTCCCTGACCTCGCCATGACCTCCGTCACGTGGGCGGCGGAGTGTAGCAGAGGGCCGCTGCATGCTTGTGAAGGGGCTCACGAGCGACCCCCTCATGGGGGGTGGATACTCGATGGCATGAGCACCACGGAGCGTCCCAGGATCCTCGTAGTAGGCGGTGGGTACGTAGGCCTGTACGCAGCTCGTCGCATTCTGAAGAAGATGCGGTACGGGGAGGCGACCGTCACGGTCGTCGACCCGCGGTCGTACATGACGTACCAGCCCTTCCTCCCCGAAGCCGCCGCCGGCAGCATCTCGCCGCGGCACGTCGTCGTCCCGCTGCGACGCGTGCTGCCCAAGGCCGAGGTACTCACCGGCCGGGTCACCACCATCGACCAGGACCGCAAGGTCGCCACGGTCGCGCCGCTCGTGGGCGAGGCCTACGAGCTGCCGTTCGACTACCTGGTGATCGCGCTCGGCGCGGTCTCCCGGACCTTCCCCATACCCGGGCTCGCCGAGCAGGGCATAGGCATGAAGGGCGTCGAGGAGGCCATCGGCCTGCGCAACCACGTCCTGGAGCAGCTCGACAAGGCCGACTCCACCACGGACGAGGACGTCCGCCGCAAGGCGCTGACGTTCGTCTTCGTGGGCGGTGGCTTCGCCGGTGCCGAGACCATCGGTGAGATCGAGGACCTGGCCCGTGACGCGGTCAAGTACTACCGGAGCATCAAGCGCGAGGACATGCGCTTCATCCTCGTCGACGCCGCCGACAAGATCCTTCCCGAGGTCGGGCCCAAGCTCGGCAAGTACGGCAGGGAGCACCTTGAGGGCCGGGGTGTCGAGATCTACCTCAACACCTCGATGGACTCCTGCGTCGACGGCCACGTGGTGCTGAAGAACGGCCTGGAGGCCGACTCCAACACCATCGTGTGGACCGCCGGCGTGAAGCCGAACCCGGCGCTGGCCCGATTCGGCCTGCCGCTCGGCCCGCGTGGCCACGTGGACACCGCCCCGACCCTCCAGGTGCAGGGCACCGACTACATCTGGGCCGCCGGGGACAATGCCCAGGTCCCGGACCTCGCCTCGCGCAAGGCCGGTGTCGAGAACGCCTGGTGCCCGCCGAACGCCCAGCACGCCCTGCGTCAGGCGAAGGCACTCGGCGACAACGTCATCTCCGGTATGCGGGGCTTCCCGCAGAAGGAGTACAGCCACGCCAACAAGGGTGCGGTCGCGGGTCTCGGCCTGCACAAGGGCGTTGCGATGATCGTCATGGGCAAGATGAAGATCAAGCTCAAGGGCCGTCTCGCCTGGTACATGCACCGTGGCTACCACGGTCTGGCGATGCCGACCTGGAACCGCAAGATCCGGATCTTCGCCGACTGGACGCTCGCGATGTTCCTCAAGCGCGAGGTCGTCTCGCTCGGCGCGATCGAGACTCCCCGCGAGGAGTTCTACGAGGCCGCCAAGCCCGCCCCGGCCCCTGCCGCCGCCGCGGCCCCGCAGAAGGCCAAGGCGTCCTGACGACTTGACGTCCTGAACGCTTGCACGAACCTGAAGGGGCCGTCCGCCATCCGTGGTGCGGACGGCCCCTTCGGCGTTCCGGTCCGGGCGCTCCTGTGCTGCCGTTGGCCGAAACGCCGTCCATTTGCGCGCTCAGGGGACTGCGCCAACGCGCCGAGGGTGTTTACGTGGTGTTGGGCATTTCCGGAAACCGTCATCACGGAGGTGTGCGCCATGGCCGATGCCGCTTCGCGGCTCACCACTCTTGCCGAGAACCTGCTGGGGGCACCGCCCTCGGTCCGTATCCGCGCCTGGGACGGAAGCGAGGCGGGGCCTGCCGACGCCCCGGTCCTCGTGTTCCGGCACCCCCGCGCCCTGCGCAGACTCATCTGGAAACCCGGTGAACTGGGCCTGGCCAGGGGCTGGGTGGCCGGGGAGATCGATGTGGAAGGGGATCTGTACGAGGCCCTGAACCAGATTTCCGGGCTGATCTGGGAGCGATCCAAGCGGTCCCACCGGTCCGATCACTCCGATCACTCCGATCAGTCCGGACGGCGCCGGGCCCATCAGCTGCGCGACCCACGGTCGGCCGCCGCCGTCGCGGACCTGTGGCGGTTGGCCGGCCCCCGGGCCTGGCTGCCGCCGCCACCACCGGCCGAGGAGGTACGACGGCGCAGCGGGCCGTTGCACACCAGGAGCCGCGACCGGCAGGCGATCAGCCACCACTACGACGTGGGCAACGACTTCTACGAGCGTGTCCTCGGTCCTTCGATGGTCTACTCCTGCGCCTACTGGCGCGACGGCGGCACTCTTGAGGAGGCCCAGCGCGACAAACTCGACCTGATCTGCCGCAAGCTGGCGCTGAAGGAGGGCGGGCGGCTGCTGGACGTGGGCTGCGGCTGGGGCTCGATGGCGATCCACGCGGCCAGGGAGTACGGCGTCCGGGTCACCGGGGTCACGCTCTCGCGGGAGCAGGCCGCGTACGCCCGCAAACGCGTCGCCCAGGAGGGGCTGACGGACCGCGTCGACATCCGAGTCCAGGACTACCGGGACGTCAAGGACGGTCCGTACGACGCGATCTCGTCGATCGGCATGGCCGAGCACGTCGGCTCCGCACAGTACCGGGAGTACGCGGATGTGCTGTACGGGCTGCTCAAGCCCGGCGGACGGCTGCTGAACCACCAGATCGCCCGTCGTCCCGAGGAGGACGAAGCGGCGTACCAGGTGGATGACTTCATCGACGCGTACGTCTTCCCCGACGGGGAGCTCGCGCCGCTCGGCGGCACCCTGTCGATCCTGGAAGAGGCCGGTTTCGAGGCCAGGGACGTGGAGTCGATCCGCGAGCACTACGCCCGCACCCTGCGGGTCTGGGTGGCCAATCTGGAGTCCGCCTGGCCGGATGCTGTACGGCTCACCTCGCCTGGGCGGGCGCGGATCTGGCGGCTCTACATGGCCGCGTGCGCGCTGGCCTTCGAGCGCAACAGGATCGGGGTCAACCAGATCCTCGTGGTGAAGACGGAGGGCGGCGCTTCCGGGCTTCCGCTGCGGGCCCGTGAGTGGACGGAGACGCCGCAGGGCTGAGCGTGTGCGCGAGGGCCGGGCCTCCCGTGGGGGAGGTCCGGCCCTCGGCGTATCCATGAGCGACCGGGTTCTGCTCGGAGTTCTACTCGGTCTTGATGGCGTTCAGCATGTTCAGCCTCGCGGCGCTGCGGGCGGGCCAGAGCGAGGCGAGCACACCGACCAGGCCGGCGAGCGCCAGGAAGATCGCGATCCGGTCCCAGGGCAGCACCAGCTCGTAGCCCGGAATCTTGTCCGCGATGGTCTCGCCGATGGCCCAGCCGAGGAACGAGCCGAGCACGATGCCGACCGTCGCGCCGAAGAGCGAGATGACCACGGCTTCCAGGCGGACCATGCGCTTGACCCTGCGGCGGTCGAGACCGATCGCGCGCAGCATGCCGATCTCCTGCTGGCGTTCGAAGACGGACATCGCCAGCGTGTTGACCACACCGAGCACCGCGATGATCAGAGCCATCGCCAGCAGTCCGTAGAGGATGTTCAGCATGATGTTGATCTCGCCGCCGAACTGGTCGCGGATGTCCTGCTGATCCATCACCTTGATCGCGGGGTTGCCGCCCAGAGCGTCGAGCAGGGCCTTCTCGTTCGCCGCGGACTCACCGCCGTTCATCTTCACGAAGATGTTCGGGATGTACGGCTTGGCCTCGTGGGCGTTCGCGATCTTCGTGTCGATGAGGACACCGGAGAGGAATTCGCTGCCCTTGTAGACAGCACCGACCTTCAGCGTGCCCTTCTTCTTGTCGTTGAAGGTGACCGCGACGCTGTCGCCGACCTTCCAGTCCCGCTCCTTGGCGGTGTCCTCGGGGACCGCGACCTCGCCCTTCGCCAGGGTGTCCAGGCTGCCGTTGACGACCGGGACGTTCAGCACCTTGTCGATGCTGCCGGGAGTGACCCCGGTGGCCAGCTCGTAGTCACCGGCCCCGGCGCTCCCGACGCGGAAGGGGAAGTCCTGCTCAGGCGAGACGGCCGAGACACCCGGGGCCTTCTCCAGCGCGCTCAGCGCGGACTCGTCCAAGGCCCCGCCGCCGGCCATCATGACCATGTAGTCGGCCTTGATGTTGTCCGTGGTCGTCTTCGCGATGGCCTCGCCGACCGTGACACCCAGCACCGAAAGACCGGTCACCAGAGTGAGCCCGATCGCCAGCGCCGAGGCCGTGGCGCCGGTGCGGCGCGGGTTGCGGACCGCGTTCTGTCCGGCCAGCTTGCCGGCCACCCCGAAGACGCCGATGAGCAGCGGCCGCACGAGTGCGATGACGGGCCGGGCCAGCATGGGGATCAGGACGATCACACCGAGCAGGGCGAGGAACGCGCCTCCGGCGATCATCATCCGGCCCGTGTCGCCCTCGGCCGCCGCGCCCCCCACGATGAGGGCGGAGCCGGCCGCGGTGAGGACGGATCCGATGGAGTTGCGCAGCACCAGGGACTTGGTGGTGGCCACGGCGTGGACGCTGTTCATCGCGGCCACCGGCGGGATTTTGGCTGCCCGGCGGCCGGGCAGCCAGGCGGCGAGCATGGTGATCAGGACGCCGACGGAGAGTGCGGCGATGACCGGGGAGGCCCCGATGACCAGAGGTCCGGCCGGAACCTTCATGTCGAAGGCGGCCATCCCGGAGCGCAGTCCGACGGCCAGACCGATACCGATCAGGAACCCGACCGCGGCGGCGGCGAGACCGACCAGGGCGGCCTCCACCAGCACCGAGCGGGTGATCTGCTTGCGGGAGGCGCCGACGGCCCGCATCAGCGCGATCTCCTTGGTGCGCTGGGCGACCAGCATCGTGAAGGTGTTGGAGATCAGGAAGATGCCGACGAACAGGGCGATGGCGGCGAAGCCGAGCAGGATCTGCTTCAGGACGCCCATGCCCTCCTCGATCTGCTCCGCCTGCTTCTGGGCGAGCGCCTGCCCGGTGCTGGCCTCGGCCGACTCCGGCAGCAGCGGCGTGAGGGCCTTCAGGATCGCGGCGTCGTCCGCGCCCGGGGCGGCGGTGACGGTGACGTCGGTGAAGAAGCCGGGCTTGAGGTACTGCTTCTGAGCGAGCCCGGTGTCGAAGAGCACCAGGCTGCCGCCTGCGTTCACGGCTCCGTCCTGGGTCGTGAAGACACCGCTCAGCGTGTAGTCCTTCGCCGGCCCGTTCGTCGCGACGCGCACCTTTTCGCCGACCTTGAACCTGCCCGTGTCCACGGAGTCCTTGTCCAGGGCGATCTGACTGTCCTTCACCGGACCGGAGCCGTCGGTGAAGGTGTAGGCGGGGTCCTTGCCGTCCTTGCCGGGGGCGAAGTTGGATCCCTTGTTGGACCAGCCGGCACCGATCAGCTTGCCGTCGGATCCGGCGACACCGGCGAAGCCGCTGACGCGGCCGTACGCGGCGGCGACGCCGTCCAGCTCGCCGATCCGGTCGAGGTGTTTCTGGGAGATGCCGGACGCGTCGGCGTCGTTCGGGTCGGCATATGAGGTGACTGCGACGGCGACGTCGTCGTAGCTCTTGGCCGACTGGTTGCGGAAGGCGTTGGAGAGGGTGTCGGCGAAGACCAGGGTGCCGGAGACGAAGGCCACGCCGAGCATCACGGCGAGCACGGTCATCAGCAGCCTGGCCTTGTGCGCGAGCACATTGCGCAAGGCGGTACGGAACATGGTGGTGGTCAGTCCTGAGGTGAGGGCCGGAGGTCTTGGGTGCGGCAGCGGGTACGGGTCAGCTGGTCCGGCCCTTGGCGTCGAACGCCTTCATCCGGTCGAGCACGCCGTCGGCGGTCGGGGCGAGCATCTCGTCCACGATCCGGCCGTCGGCGAGGAAGATCACGCGGTCCGCGTAGGACGCCGCGACCGGGTCGTGGGTCACCATGACCACCGTCTGTCCCAGCTCCCGCACCGAGTTGCGCAGAAAGCCCAGCACCTCGGCGCCGGAGCGCGAGTCCAGGTTTCCGGTCGGCTCGTCACCGAAGATGATCTCGGGCCGGGAGGCGAGGGCACGGGCCACCGCGACGCGCTGCTGCTGGCCGCCGGAGAGCTGCGCGGGGCGGTGGCTGAGCCGCCCGGACAGCCCGATCAGGTCGATGACCTGCTGGAGCCACTGCTTGTCCGGCTTGCGTCCCGCGATGTCCATCGGAAGCGTGATGTTCTCCAGCGCGGTCAGGGTCGGCAGCAGGTTGAACGCCTGGAAGATGAAGCCGATCTTGTCCCGGCGGAGCTGGGTGAGCTGTTTGTCCTTGAGCGAGCCGAGCTCGGTCTCGCCGATGCGCGCCGACCCGCCGCTGAAACTGTCGAGCCCGGCGACGCAGTGCATCAGGGTGGACTTGCCGGACCCCGACGGGCCCATGATGGCGGTGAACTCGCCCTGCCTGAAGTCCACGGTGACCCGGTCGAGGGCGACCACCTGGGTCTCGCCCTGTCCGTAGACCTTGGACAGATCCATGGCACGGGCGGCTACCGCGGTGGTGCGGTAGGCAGTGGGGGTGGTGGTCACGAGTCGACTCTCCTGTCGCGTTCACGCTGCTCTTCGGGGACCACCCCATCGTGCTGCGTGACACCGGCCCGGATCGTCCGTCCCGATGCCCGTTCCTGAGGCCCTCTCGGGTCTGACCCGGCCCTCCGGCCGTAGTCCTCGGGTATGACGGCGACCCCTGAGCCGGACTACGGGTCAGGCGCGGATCCGGCCGTAAGTCAGGCTCCGCACACGGCACGGGTGGAACCCGAGCGCAGTCGGACGACGACTTTCCGTCATTTCGCCGAAGCGGCGATCAGTGGTCAAATGCCGGGCGAGAGCTAGCGCAAACTGCCGAATACCCGCACTGACGCACCCTCAGGCGCCCATAAAATCAGACAACATCGAGTCGGCGTACCGCTGTTCGGGGGAGTCATCCGGATAGGCTCGTGAGCCAGCACGGAGCCGCGTGCAGGGCCCGGATGGTGGAATGCAGACACGGCGAGCTTAAACCTCGCTGGCCTTCGGGCCGTGCCGGTTCAAGTCCGGCTCCGGGCACCATGTGCTACGAGGCGTGTGACCTCCGTATCCGACCGGCTCCGCTCCCCGCGGCCTGCTGCCCACGGCGGGCGGACGAGCCCCTGGCGCTCCCGCACCTCATCGCGAGGACAATGGCATGTTCATATGCATGGTTTCGACGGTGATGAACGGTGATGACGGGAGGCGCGTGAACGCTGCCACGGTCGCGATGGTGACGAGCGGGATCGGCATGCTCGTGGACACCGATCTCCGACTCGCCGTGGAGGCGTTGCGCACCGAGGGTCTGACGGCCGAAGCGGTGGCCTGGGACGCGGAGCCGGCAGCGTGGGAGAAATTCGATCTGGCCGTCATCCGGTCGACCTGGGACTACGCGGAACGCGTCGACGAGTTCCTGGCCTGGGCCGACTGGACGGCGCGGCGCACTCGTCTGTGCAATCCGGCCGAAGTGATCCGCTGGAACAGCGACAAGCGCTACCTGCTGGACCTCGCCGCACACGGGGTACCCGTCGTGCCCACGCGCTTCATCGAGCCGGGTGAGCAGTGCGGCGAGGGTGACTTCCGGAGCGCCGGCGCGGTGGTGGTCAAACCCGCCGTCTCGGCCGGTGCCGCGGATACCGCGCGCTACGAACCCGGACAGCATGCCGACGCCCTGAGCCATGCGCGCGGCCTGCTGGACCGGGGCCGCGTCGTGATGGTCCAGCCGTATCTGCCTCTTGTGGCGGAGGGGGAGCGCGCACTGGTCTTCTTCTCCGGCACCTTCAGCCATGCGATCCGCAAAGGCCCGGTTCTCACCGAGCCCGGAGTGATCGACAACGACCGGGTCCCCCATCCCGACCTCGTCCCGTACCAGCCGACCGACGAGGAGCTCGGCACCGCGACAGCCGCCCTGGCATCGGTGCCGTCCCCGGCCGCTCTTCTGTTCGCACGGGTGGACCTGGCGCTGGATGACACCAGAAGCCCTGTGGTCATGGAGCTGGAGCTCATCGAGCCGAACCTGTTCCTCCAGGAGCATCCGCAAGGGCTGGAACGCTTCGCCGGCGCTGTGGCGGCCGAGCTGCGGCGCGCCTCGTCGTAGCCACCGGCCGAGGGCCGGCCCGTCGCCATGGACGGACCGGCCCTCAGGACCACGTCAGAAGCCGCTCGCGGGCAGTGCTACCACCACACGACGAGGTAGCCCGCCCCGCCCTCGCCTCCGGGTCCACCGTCCGTGCCGGTGGCGCCCGCCGCGCCGCCGTCGCCGCCGTCGCCACCCTCGCCGCTGTTGAGCGGCGGGTCGACGATGCCGTCCGCGGTGTCTCCGCCCGCGCCTCCGGCCCCGCCGTCCGTGCCGGTGGCGCCTGCCGCGCCGTCGTCACCGATCCGGACCACGCTGGCACCGACGCACGCCGCGCTGCCTCCGCCGCCGCCCGATCCTGCCGTGCCGCCGACGGCGGTACCGCCACCGCCGCCGCCACCGCCGCCGCCACCACCGGCGTTCACCAGCACGCCGCTGTTGCTGAAGGTCGTTGCGTCGCCGACGCCTCCGGTGCCGCCGCCCCCACCCGGTGAGTTGACACCTGTCGCGCCGGTACCCGCAGTCCCGGTGGTGCCGCCGTCCCCGATGTCGACGGTGTACGTCTGCCCGGGCTTGACGGACACCGCGCACCAGACGAAGCCGCCGCCACCGCCGCCACCGCCGCCCCCGCCGGTCCCGGTCAGTTCCGTCGACGCGCCGCCGCCACCGCCGCCCGCGCCACCACCGGCGCCCCACGCCTGGACGAAGATCGAACGCACACCGCTGGGCACCCTGAACGTGTCGTCCTCGGTGAACTCCGCGAGTCCGTGGGGGAACTGGACCGGAGCGCTTGGCCTCGGCTGGGGGTAGTGCGGCTTCGGCCGCGGCTTGGTCGCGGCCTCGGTGGCGGGGGCCATGGCGAGGGCCTGACCGGCCAGACCGGCCGCGGCCGCCAGGACGACCGCCGTGCGGAGGCGCCGGGTGCTGCTGCTCATGATGAGCTTCCTTTCTCTGTGCGGTGCCACGGCCGTCACGGAGCGATCCACGTGTGCGAGTGGCCTGCGACGCACATCCCACAGCCCACCGCCGCCGCCCTGCGGTTGCCGCGCCGCGCCGTGCTCTGGTCAGGTGATCGTTCGATCGGGGTACGCCGGAATACGTCGGCGTAGACCGGGGTACGGGGGCTGGGTGAAACTCGAACGAACGGTCGATGCGATGGGGTGGTGGTGATCGGCCGGAGTGACCGGCTTGTCACGATCAAGGAAAGATCCTCCTTCAGCACTAGGCGGATCTCTTTGCCCCCGCATTACTCTTGTGGCAAGGCCGCGCACGGCGGCCATGGAGGAGTGAGATGAGGAGCAGCAACCCGGTCTTCTCGCGACGAGGGTTCAGCCGCGACAACGGCTACGCGGGCTTCAACGCCGCGCCGCAGGCCGGGGGCCCCGCCGCCGGAAACCCGTACGCCCAGGGCACCGGAAACCCGTACGCCACCAACCCCTACGCGCCGGCCGACGCCCAGCTGGGCGCACCGCCGCAGGCGCCCGCCCGCACCGGTGTGATGACGATGGACGACGTCGTGGCGCGCACCGCCATGACGCTCGGCACCGTCGTGCTCACCGCGATCCTGTCGTGGGTGCTGCTGCCCGTCGACCAGGCCAACATCGGCAAGTCGTACGCCATCGGCATCGGCGCCGCGCTGGTCGCGTTCGTGCTGGCGCTCGTCCAGTCCTTCAAGCGCAAGCCGTCGCCCGCGCTGATCCTCGCCTACGCCGCGTTCGAGGGTGTCTTCCTCGGCGTGATCTCCAGCGCCGTCTCCACGTACATCGCGGACGGCGTGGTCATGCAGGCGGTGCTCGGCACGATGGCGGTGTTCGCCGGCGTGCTGGTCGCGTACCGGATGGGCTGGATCCGCGTCACCCGCCGCTTCTACGGCTTCGTGATGGCCGCGGCGCTCGGGTTCCTGCTGCTGATGGCGGTCAACGCGCTGTTCGCCGTGTTCGGCGGCGGTGACGGCCTCGGCTTCCGCAGCGGTGGCCTCGGCATCCTGTTCGGTGTCATCGGCATCATCCTCGGCGCCTGCTTCCTCGCCCTGGACTTCAAGCAGGTCGAGGACGGCATCACCTACGGTGCTCCCCGCGAGGAGTCCTGGCTGGCGGCCTTCGGCCTCACCATGACCCTGGTGTGGATCTACCTGGAGATGCTGCGGCTGCTGTCGATCCTCCAGGGCGACGACTGACGCCAGGACGCGTATGAGTGAACGAAGGGCCCGCCCGGTGGAAGCCGGGCGGGCCCTTCGCATTGTGGTCGCCGATGGCGCGGGTGCCGATCCCTGGCTGCCAAGGCCGTGTGTGAGAACTCCCGCCTGGCCCGCGACTCCTCCAGAGCTTCGTCCTGGAGGTGCCCCCAGCACGCGGACAGCGCTTAGCTTGTCGTTTAACGGCTCTGCATTGCTTGTCCGGCCTTGGGGAACATCGGTACAGCCGTTGGCGCTGAGATTGATCATGGTCACCTAGCACAGTGATCGTGTGCCGTGCTGTGAAGATCGTCGATCACGCGTGAGAGACAGCTACCGTCCGCCGCGTGCCGGTGGAACTTTTAACTGATGAGCAGGCTGAGGCGTACGGGAGATTCGCCGAGGAGCCGACGCGTCCGGAGCTGGAGCGGTTCTTCTTCCTGGACGACGTCGACCGCGATCTGATCGCGCTGCGGCGTACGAAGCACCACCAACTTGGGTTCGCCCTCCAGATGTGCACGGTCCGCTACATCGGCCGATTCCTGCCGGAGGACCCGCTCGCCGTGCCGTGGCCGGTGGTCGAGCACCTGGCCGCGCAGCTGGGGATCGAGGACCCGTCGTGCGTGAAGCGGTACACCGAGCGGCCGAAGACGGCGTACGAGCACGCGTGGGAGATCCGGGACGCCTACGAGTACCACGAGTACGAGGACCCGGAGTGGTCGCGCAGGTTCCGCACGTTCCTGCACGGCCGGGCGTGGACGCACGCCGAGGGGCCGGTGGCCCTGTTCAACCAGGCGGTGGGCTGGCTGCGCCGGAACCGGGTGCTGCTGCCGGGTGTCTCGGTGCTGGCCCGGCAGGTCTCCGAGGTCCGTACGATCGCCGAGAAACGGCTGCACGCCACTGTCGCGCGGGCCGCGGCCCGCGCGGAACGGGAGCTGCCCGCGCAGCTGGTGGTGACGCTGGTCACGCCGGAGGGGAAGCGGTTCTCGGAGCTGGAGCGGCTGCGCCGGCCGCCGACGCGGACGACGGGCACGGCGTTCGCCCGCTCGCTGGAGCGGGTGGGCGAGATCGGCGCGTTCGGCCTGGGCCGGGTGAAGCTGAACAAGATCCCGCCGAACCGGCTCGCCGCGCTGGCCCGGTACGGGCTGGGCTCGAAGGCGGCCGGGCTGGAGCGGGCCGCCGAGCCGAAGCGCACGGCGATGCTGACGGCGGGGATGCGGCACCTGGAGGCCAAGGCGATCGACGAGGCCCTGGACCTGTTCCAGGTCCTGATGGCGACGCGGCTGATCAGCACGGCGAAGCGGGCCACGGACAAGGACCGGCTCTCGACGCTGCCGCAGCTGGAGAAGGCGTCCCGGACACTCGCGCGGGCGGCGAAGGTGCTGTTCGAGGAGCTGGAGTTGGTCGAGAGCCACGGCACGGACGTGGATACGGCGGCGCCGGCTGGTGCGTGCGGGGTTGAGCGGGATCGTGGTGGTGGGGGCGGGGTTGATGTGCGGGCCTTCGGCGGTGTCCGGTGCACGGGCGGAACCAGCGGTGGGTGGTCTGTCGCGACTGTCGGGGCCGGGGCGAGCCTGGCGGGAGCTTGAGGTGGGGAACCGGCGGTGGCAGACGTTCCACGAGAGCTTTCCGGATCGGGCCAAGAGCGTGCGCAGGGCGCTGGTGGGCGGGCAGCATCCGTTCGCGGTGATTCTGGGGTGCGTGGACTCGCGGGTACCGCCGGAGCTGGTCTTCGACCAGGGGCTGGGTGATTTACTCACTGTGCGGTCGGCGGGCGAGGTCCTGGATGAGGCGGTCTTGGGCAGCATTGCCTACGGGGTGCTGGAACTCGCTGTCCCGTTGATCGTTGTCCTGGGTCATCAGGGATGCGGGGCGGTCGCCGCGGCGGTGCATGCCGATGCCGGGGACTCGCAGCTTCCGGCGCACATCCGGTACCTGGCGGACCGGATCCGCCCGGCGATCGACCACCGGCTTCACGGTGAGGCCCGTGTGGACGCGGCGGTCACCGAGAACGTGCGCAGGGTGCGGGACAGCCTGGCCGGCGAGCCGGACCTCGCCGCCCTGGCCGCTAAGGGCCGCCTGGCTGTCGTCGGTGCCCGGTATGAGTTCAACAGCCAACGGGTGCACCGGGTGCCCTGAGCAGTCAGGGGGTTGATTGCCGTTGCAGATCCGCGGGCTCCTGGCAGCTAGACTTGCAGAGTTCTGCAATTCATAAGGTTCTGTACGGCGTGGGGGTGGCGGTGTGTCCGAGTTCGCGCAGGCGGCGCGGCATCGTGTTCGGGTGGCGTGGGCCCGTGTGGCGGCTGCCCAGGAGGCTGGTGATGTCGTGGAGGAGGCTGAGGCGGCTGATGAGTTGGATGACGCGCTGCGTACGGTCCGGAAGCATGGCGTGGATCTGGAGGATGCCGGGTGAGTCGGCTGTGAGCACGGTGTGCGAGGTCGGGGCGTCGTCGTGGGCGGTGCCGTTGGTGCCGGCCTCGGGGCGGGCGGTGCGCCAGCGCACCGAGCGGGTGCTGTCCGGGCTCGGGATCGCGTCCGCGTCCTGCCTGGGCGGGGCTGTGCTGCTGGTGGTCAGTGAGCTGGCGGCCAACGCGGTGCGGCATGCCGGGCAGTCCCCGGACGTCGAGGTCACGCTGGCGCTGTCCGGCAAGGTCCTGACGGTGGCGGTCGCGGACCTGGACCCGCGGCCCATGGCGCTGCGCGTGCTGCCGGGGCGGGGCCTGGGGGTTGTGGCTGAGCTGGCGCGCGCTCACGCCGGGGACGGGCGGATCGAGCCCGCTCCTGGTGGGCAGGGCAAGAGCGTCGTTGTCCGCTTCCTGGCCGTGGAAAACCCGTGACCGTCCCACAGAAAGAAGGAGTCATGTACGAGATCAGCTACGCCTGTGCACCGTGCGCGCCGGCACCTGCGGTCGTGGCGGCCGGGCACGTCCCGGAGATCGTCGCGCAGGCAGGCCGGGACGGGTTGCGGGTCCATATCCGGCCCTGCCCGCCGCACCCTGGCCAGCCACCCACAGGAGGGGAGCTGTGGTGAACGGCGAGAGTCACGACGTGGATCGGACTGGCGAGAGGTGGAAGGAGAAAGGCGTCGCGCTGCGCGCGTTCTTCTACATCTTCGGCACGCATCTGTTTGCCGGCTTCGTGTGGCTGCTGTTCTACGTGGGCGAGCACGCCCAGAAATAGACCGGCCGCGGGCCAGGAGCTCACGGTGAACCTGCGGCTGGGGAAGACGGCTGCCCGACTCGTGAGGCATCGCACGGGAGTTCGCCTTGGTCAGGACAGCGAGTTACCGGGAGAGGTCAGCCGGTTCGGCACCGGTCTCCCTCGTCGTCCGCGAATGCTCTCTCTACAGGGGGAGGGTGACCCAGATGCTTTTGCCGTGGCCGTCGGAATCTGCGCGGACCACGGTGGTGCCGCCAAGGCCGAGGGTGAGTTCGACGACGGTGGCCAGGCCGCCGCGGTGGGTGAGATGGGCGTGCAGGAGTGCGGGTTGGTAGGGGTGGCGGTCGTGGACGGCGAACGCGAAGGTGTCCGGGGCGCCGGCGTAGATCACCGTGATGGTGGGTGAGAGATCGACAGCGTGCCGCACGCTGTTGGTGACCAGTTCGGCCAGGATGAGCAACGCGGGGTCTACGGCATGGTGGTGGCGGCTGATGCCCCACCCGGCCAGTAGCAGTTCAGTAGTCTCGCGTGCTGTCCGGACCGCGGAGCCGACAGCGGGCATCGTCAGCACGAGGCGGTAGGGCAGATCGCCGATCGGAGAGAACACTCAGAGGCTCCCGTGACCGTGGCCCATTCGCAAACCGGTCCGTACCCTGCCCAGCAGGATCTGGGGACGACGCGACATCCGTGTGCCGACGACCAGTACTCCGCTCGTGCTGTACCTGGCGACGGTCGCAGGCAGAACCGGAGACATCGCGCGAGCGTGAGGGGCAGCGGCAGGATCGCTGCCGTGACGCCGGGCCAGCAGGTCGCGGCGGGGACTGTGTGCCGAGGCTGCGAAATCGTTGCGCGCGAGCGGGCGGCTCACCGATCGCCGACAGCGGGAGGTCAGCCTGCTCACTTGGCGGCCTCGGACTCCTGCAGCTCGGCCAGCAGCTCGTTCTGCCCAGCGAGCATTACCGTGAGGATCCGCCGGGCAGCCCGCAGCAGATCCGCCACGTCGCCGCCCGCCAGCTCATACACCACCGTCGAACCCTCCCTGGTCGAGGTGACGATCCCCGAGCGGCGCAGCACCGCCAGCTGCTGGGACAGCGCCGACGGCTCCACCTCGATCTCTGTCAGCAGATCCCGCACCGGCATCGGCCCGCTCTGCAGCAACTCCAGCACCCGGATACGCACCGGATGACCGAGCATGCGGAAGAACTCGGCCTTGGCCTGATAGAGCGGTACCGTCACCATCGAGACCCTTCCTCCTCAACACCCCACAAAGGCAGGCAACCCCTTGCCTGGCCTGCGCCCGCGACTCCCCCGCGAACGCAGCCACTCCATGATGTATTGAATTGCAGAATTTTGCAATTGCCGACTGCCTGTCGACTTCGTCGTTTTCCGACTAGTGCACCCGGGCACGGCCGGGACGCGGCCGCGAACTGGTCGGACGCCTCGACCTCACCCAATCCCCCCACCGACTCCGGCCGTTGACCGTCCGCCTGTGATGTTGCCCGCGGCCGATCTCGGGTGGGCCGTTCTCGGGCAAGCGGACGCTCTCGCGGGCGCGCACTCTACCGCGATCCTCCGCATGCCCTGACGAGGACTGGGATTCTCGCGCCCACCACATCCACGGTACGTAATCTCGCCGTCACCCAACTGGCAGGCACTTGCTGTGCGCAAGTGCCGTGGCGAGGAGCGAGGAAGCGGCATGGCCAACATAGAAGTCTCCCTCAAGGAGACCGTGACATCGATTGAGGGCAGCCTGGGCGCCGCCCTCGTCGATTACACCAGCGGGATGGCACTGGGCACGATCGGGGGCAGCAAAGACCTTGACCTGACGGTGGCCGCGGCGGGCAACACGGACGTGATCCGCGCAAAGCTGCGCACCATGGAACTCCTTGGCCTCGACGACGAGATCATCGATGTACTGATCACGCTTGGCACCCAGTACCACCTCATCCGGCTCCTCAAAGGCCGCAGCGGCGACGGCCTGTTCCTCTACCTCGTCCTGGACAAAGCGAAGTCCAACCTGGCCATGGCCCGCCATCAACTCAGCCGCATCGAAGCCCAACTGGAGTTGTAACGAGCCTCACCGTCGGGGCTCAGCATGCCCACAAATTGAAGAATTCTTCAATTAACCACATGGCGAATTGATGTGTACGGGCGGGCTGAGACCCGATGACACCGCGTGCGGCGGCCATGGTGGCCGCCGCACCGGGTCGGCCGTCATCGTGCCTCTTCGGCGGGGCGGGCCAGGCGGAACCCGGTGATCGACTGCGGGGTCAGGCGCAGCAGGGTGTCGTGGGGGCCGTGTGCCCAGCCGGGCAGGGTTCGGCGGTAGTGGGCTTCTTCGTATGGGTCGGTGATGGGGTCGCCCGGGCCGTGCGTGGTGAGGGTCCAGCCGGTGCCGGCCGGGTGCTGGATGTTTTCGCAGTGGTAGGTCAGGGCGGTGCGGGAGTGGACGATCAGGGGCTGGACGGGGGCGCGGACGATCAGTTGGCCGTGCTCCAGGAGGTGGCAGGCTGGGCGGATCATCGCTTGGTTGCGCTGGATGTAGACCAAGCGGCCGGTATGGGCGTCTTCGAGGAGCCATAGGGCCTCGGTGCCGGAGATCTCCAGCATCATCCGCTCGGCGGGATGGGTCATCGGGGGGCCTTCCGGGCTCGGTGCGGGTGACGGTGGCGGCGGGGGAGGAGTCCGGCATGCTCGAGGAGTTTGCGGGCCGCGGCGATCGCCTCTGGGGTGGTGGCATACTCCTGACCATCGGTGTGCAGCATGTCCAAGGCCCCGACGGATTCGAGGACCTGCCGCTGGCCGGGCCGGATTCCGGAGGCCAGCACGGTGATCCCACGTCGGTGGAGCTTGTCGACCGCGTCTTTCAGGACGAGGGCGCCGGTGGCGTCCATGGTGGTGACTCTGGACATGCGCAGGATCACCACGCGCACGTCGGCCACCTCTGACAGCTGAAGCAGGAACCGGTGCGCGCCAGCGAAGAAGACCGGGCCGTCGATGCGGTAGGCGACGATGTGCTCGGCAAGCAGCGCGTGCTCCTCGTCGCTGTGTTCCCCGGGCAGGTCCGGGCGGAAGTCGACCTGATCGAGGCGGGCCTGCCCGGCGACCGCGCGCAGCGCCAGCGCCCCGGCCACTACGAGGCCGATGATCACCGCGTAGACCAAGTCCAAGAGCAGAGTGGCCGCGGCGGTCAGTACCAGGACGAGCGCGTCCGAGCGGGTCGCGCGGGCCATGGCCCTGAGCGAGCCGACCTCCACCATCCGCACCGCGGTTGCCAGCAGCACCCCGGCCAGCGCTGCCAGCGGGATGCGGGAGACGAGCGGGGCGGCGGCGAACACGATCACTCCGAGGATCACCGCGTGGGTGAGGGCCGCGGTCCGGGAGGAAGCACCGGTGCGCACATTGACCGCGGTCCGGGCTATCGCCGCGGTCGCCGGGACCCCGCCGAACAGCGGGGCGGCCAGGTTCGCCACCCCCTGCCCGAACAACTCCCGGTCCGGATCATGCTTCTGGCCGACCGTCATGCCATCCGCCACGGTCGCCGACAGCAGCGACTCCAGCGCAGCCAAAGCCGCCACCGCCACCGCAGGGGCCAGCAGCGCCCCCAGCGCCGAGATGTCGATAAAAGACAGTGAAGGCACGGGCAGGCCCGACGGCAACGCGCCGATCGACGCCGCTCCCTGAAGATGGAAGACCTCCACCGCGATCGTCGCCGCGATCACCGCGACGATCGAGAACGGTATGGTCGGTCGCCACCGCGCCCCGGCCAGCATCACGGCTGCCACCCCGAGCGAAAGGCCCAGCGCCGTCCAATTCGGCGCCTCGACAAACGCTGTCACCGAGCGCCAGGCGATCGCCAGGACCTTCTCGCCCTCGGGCTTGTCCATCCCCAGCGCGTTGGGGACCTGCTGCAGGCCGATCACGCACGCGATGCCGAGAGTGAAGCCCTCCACCACCGGGGCAGGCACATACGCCATGTACCGGCCCGCCTTCAACAAGGCTACGGCGATCAGCAGCACACCGGCCATCAGCCCGACCGTGAGCACCCCGCCCGAACCGTACTCGGCAACGATCGGGACCAGCACAACCGTCATCGCCCCAGTCGGCCCCGACACCTGAAGGTTCGAGCCGCCCAGCAAAGCCGCCAAAGCCCCGGCCACCACCGCGGTCGCCAACCCCGCCTCCGCCCCCAGCCCGGAGGAGACACCAAACCCGAGCGCGAGGGGCAGGGCAACGATTGCCACCGTCAACCCCGCCAGCAAATCCCGGCGCGGATCCCGCGCCATCACCAGGTAGTCGGCACGGGTCGGCAGCACTGCCCGAACCCTGCGCACGCACCGCAGCAGGACCTGATTCATGAGACTGCCCCGCTCACCCGCAGACCACCCAGCCCCTGTCTCCAGCCGGCGAACACCGGCACGAAGTCGGCCATCACCCAGCACAGCGGAACTGCCACCCCGCTCCTCCAACCCTTCCCATCACCAAAGGCCCGTACGGGCACATCACCGGCCCACCCCGGAGACCACGATATAAGAATGTAATGAATTGCAGAATTCTGCAATTCCGAGAGTCGCCGATCCAGTCGCACGCTCTTGCGGAAGGTGCACCCCGCCTGACGGGGACCTTCAACCGCGGACGGTCAGCCATTCTCATGAACGACCCTTTGCCAGAGCAAGATCACTTGAGAGCCGGGAAAGCCGCCCGGGCCCCGGATTGGTTCGCACAACTCGTTCTCACTCAAAGGCGGGTCGAACCCCCTTCTGAGACTTGCATTGTGAGAAAATCCGGGGCTATGACGGACCCTCAAGAGCCCTCCCCGGCCGACGCGGACGACGTCGAGCGCCATCCCTGCCCGAGGTGTGCGGCCGAGCCTGGATCACCGTGCCGCTCGCGCGGCGGCGCGGTCGCCGGCACCTACCACACCGGCCGCTTCACCAAGGTGCCCCGGCTCGCGAAGCTCCTGCGGGTGGCAACCCCGGCTGACCGAGGTCCGGGGCAGCCGTGGCGGCCCGGCACGCCGCCCCCGGCGCCGATTGCCCCGAACACCCCGACCGCTGACATCCGCATCGGCTACGCGCGATGCTCGCACCTGAGCCAGGAACTCCAGTCCCAGCTCGACGCGCTCACCAAGCACGGCATCCCCAGGGAGAAGATCTTCAGCGAGAAGATCAGCACCCGCATGCGCGTCCGGCCGCAGTTCGAGGCCGCGCTCGCCGCCGCCCGCGAGATCAAGGCCCACGCACCCCACTGCCGGGTCATCTTCACCGTGTTCGAGATGAAGCGGCTGGGGCGCGATGCAGCCGAGCTGACCGCGCTCGCCGATCACCTCACCGCCCACGGCCTGGTCCTGGAGATGCTCGCCGGACCGCTCCCCGGGATGTACGACCCCTCCGGCCCCGGAAGACTGCTCTTCGGCTTCTTCGCCGCGATGGCGGAGACCGAGCGGGAGAACATCCGGGAATCGACGCTGGAAGGACTCGACACCGCCGCCCGCAAGGGCAAGCACGGTGGTCGGCCTCCCGTCATCACCGACGACATGCTGCACACCGTGCTCCGCCGCCGCGCGAACGGCGAGTCCGTCGAGCAGATCCAGCCCGACCTGATCATCCCCACCGGCAAACGCAAAGGTCAGGCCCCATCCGTCGCCAGCGTCTACCGGGCCCTCGCCGAACACGCCAAGCGCGAGGCGTACCCCGAAGCCGTCGAGCAGGCACGAGCCGACTTCACCACGCTGACAGCCGCGGACGACATACCCCAGCCCCGCCAGCCGGCCCCCGCGGCCCAGGCCGTGTAGAGCTGGCCCCGCGATCGCGCGCCTGACGTGCTAGAAGACCAAGATCAAGTGCTTAGCGTTAATGGCTGTTCCGTTGGCCCCCAAGGCCGTCCTTCAGCTGGCCGCCCACTGGCGCGAGGCGGCACTGGAACTCGGCGAGTTCGCCCCGCCCCGCCCTGCGTCTCGTCACCGACCCGACACCACCCTCGTAGAGGGGGCACCGGATCCCGTAAACCTGCTGGTCACCAACTGCACGGCAGGGTGATGATGACCGCCACACGCCCGTACGAGAGGAAGAGGAGCGGCGCCCATGGCTCTGCCCGTACTGACCGCCGAGGCCCGCGCCGAGGCACTGAGGAAGGCCGCCGCCGTCCGCAAGGACGCGGCGAAGTCCTCGAAGCCCTCAAGACGAACGGGGTCACCTTGAAGGAGGTGCTGGACCGCGAGGACTCCATCGTCGGCAAGACGTACGTACGGCGCCTGCTGGAATCACTGCCCGGCATCGGCAAGGTCCGCGCCGGGCCAGCTCCTGGCCGACCTCGACATCTCCGAGCGTCGCCGCGTCCAGGGCCTCGGCGCCGGCCAGAAGGAACGCCTCCTCGAACTCTTCCCGCCGCGAACCTGACCAGCGACGCCGCCCGCCCGCTACAACGTCAGAGGACCCCGGTGATCACCTCACCGGGGTCCTCTGCGTTCATGATCAATCCCAGCGCCAACGGCTGTACCGATGTTCCCCAAGGCCGTTGTCAGTCCCATGCGTTGAAGAGGACTCCGCCCAATGTCGTGATGCCGTAGAAACGGACCTCACGCCACTCGCCCGGCCCGAGCACTGAGGTGTCCACGTCGGAAAGCGGTGTGGCAAGCAACTCGCTGCTCAGGACGGCGAAGCCCACGTCGGTAAAGGCATGAGCCCACGTAGGCGGTGCGAGGAACTCCTCCCCGTACCAGTTCCGACGTGTCTGGGCGAAGGCGATCCAGGGGTGATGAGCGTGACAAAGGACGATGCTCTCGCCTGCGCCTCCGACGACCGATGCGGTGTGGAAGGGCCGAGGATATGCCTGTTCCTCCACCTCGCCCACTTTGCCTCCGGCGCCGCGGGCAGCGGCATACAGAGCGGTGCGGAACGCCCGCAGGTCGGTCTTCGGGAGCGGGCCCTCCTTCGGCCAGAAAAAGCCTGTCGCCCCGCGCGGCAGCACGAAGCTGGTGTTCCCGTCGTTGACCATGTCGCTCATTTTGCCTGGTGGGAGGTGCATCGGTTGTCGTAGGTGGCGTGAGCTGCGGGTTCACGCTGTGCGGCGAGGCTTGGTGCCCACCTTGTGATGGGCGGGGCGGGTATACGCCTCGCCGGTCGCGAGGACTCTGCCCACGTCATGACGGGGGGCGGGGTGACGGTTCTTTGAGCCCGGCGGACGGCCGGGTCCAGGGCGGGACGGTTTCGGTGCACCGGCAGGAGTGCCGGTCTTCGTGCGCAGGTTCCTGAACCCCCGTCGGACGCGGGCGGGAGTGAGTCTGTTCGGCTCGGTTGGCTTCTCCCAGGGGCGCCGGAGGCCGGCGGCCAGCGGGCGGGCGAGCCGGAGCTGGGCATAGGCGGCGATCACCAGCCAGGTCCACCGGTCGGCTGCTTCCGAGCTGCGAAGCCGGGGCTTGGTCCATCCGAGCGTCTGCTTGAACAGGCGGAATGTGTGCTCGATGTCGAAGCGGCGGAGGAAGGACTGCCAGCAGCGGTCCACGTCGCCCGTGGTGGCGTCGGTGCCCGACCACCACAGCCAGACCGGCTTGTTGACCCCGCCGCTGGGCAGCTTCTCCACGACCAGACGGATGACAGTGCCCTCGATGAGAGGAAGCGGGCCGTCGTGGTCGAGCCAGGCCGCCCGACGTGTCAGCCTCGGATGCAGCAGGTCCCACGCCTGCGCGGTCGCCTTCCCGTAGCGGCGAGTGTCGGTGACCGTCACGGTCTGCTCGGTGCCCCAGGTGGCCGGGTCGCCGAAGATGAACTCGCCGCCGTGCTTCGGCGGTCGCCCGCCTTGGGGATAGGACAGGGCGTACTCCGTGAGCGAGGGCGTCGGTCGGCGCATCACCCGGTCCGACCGCAGTCGGCCCAGGATCTCGACGGGCAGGTCGCCCAGCAGGTGAGCGATGCGGGGCGCGTCGTATCCGGCGTCCAGCACGACCAGGACGTTGGGGTCGCCCTGCTTCCACTGGCCGGTGGCGACGAGCCGTTCGACGACCTCGCGGAGCTGGACCGTGGTCACCGCGGCAACGTCGGCGCCGGGGTCCAGGCGCACCGCGTCCAGCACCGCTGTCCAGGACGTGCGGCCGGTCTCCAGCGCGGCCACCACCGAGTAAGGCCAGCCGGGCACCATCTGATGCTTGCCCTCACCCCGGCCGAACGTGTGGCAAAAGGCCCGGTCGGCACAGGTGTTGGCGTCCGGCCGGAGCCACGGCGAGACATCCACCGCCAGCACGAGCCGGCCGTCCGCCGCCCTGGGCAGCGGCACCCCGGCCAGGGCCCGACGCAGCCGGGCGACGTCGATCCGACCCTGGTTGAGTCCGCCGTACAGGGCTCCGTGCCCACGGCGGTGTTCGGGCGCGAGCGCGAGATCGACCAGCGTCCGCACCGGCCCGTCCGTGCACAGCAACGCGTCGCACAACTCGAACAACGCGTCGCCCCGTGCGGTCAGACACGCATACAGCTCCGACCGGAAGTGTGACACTTCCGCGAACGCATCCCGCAGGACGCCCTGATGCACCAAACTCACGGCCACGGCCTTCGTGTTGATCCACTCTGTGACGGAGCACAGGATCAGACGAAGGCCGCCTACACGTCCGCCGAACTGCGAAAACGCTGACCAAGTTCGATCCGCGTTCGACGCCGGACCATAAATGACAAGCTTAGGGCGTGTTGCGAAAGTCCCGCCTGGCACGCGACTCCCCCAGAGCTTCGCCCGGGAGGTGCCCCCAGCACGCACACTCGCTGCGTTGTCGGACTCATCCAAGTACGTCCAGTACGAGGACGACCCTCCGCCTTGCGATCGCACGCACCAGACGCCGCGAGCCCCACCCCTCCGGGCGGACGGCGCCAGTTCCCCAACACGGCCTAGAGCAGTCTGCGGGCCGCGCGCCTCAGGTCGTACTCGTGGATGATCGCTTTCGCGTGGCCGTAGGCGAGATTGTGCTCGCCGCGCAGCCAGCTGACCTTCTCCTCGAAGCGGAAGAGAGCGGGGCCGTCCTCCACGGTGCGGAGCCAGTCGGCCACTTCACGACCGGTGCAGTCGGGGATGCGGGAGAGCAGATTGCGGTGGGTCTCTTCGGAGAAGACTTGGGACATCGGCGCCTCCGTGCGCTTTGCGCGTGTGGTCCTTCACGTCACCGTGCCTGAGTGTTCGTCCATTGGCAACAGTGCGGCACCGGCGCATAGGGTCGCGTCGTGCTTGATACGACACCCCTGACCGCCGCCGTGGAGCGGATCGCCGACCGGCTGCGCACCGCCCCGCAGAGCCGTCTGCAGCGAGGGGCTGCGGACGAAGGGCTGGCGCTGGCCAGGGAGTTGGCGGTGCGGGCCCAGCGGATCGAGGCCCCGGACGAGGATCCGAAGATCATGCCCGATGCCGGGGTCTTCGCCGTCGCCGACCAACTTGTCGTGGCAGGGTCGGATTTGGCTGAGTCCTTGCGCACGACTGCGGCCCCGCCGCGGGAGCTGGACGAGGCCGTGGGGTTCGTGGAGAAGGCGGGGGAGCGCCTGAGTGCCCTGCTGTGATCAGAGGGATGCGATGACGCGGTCCGCGAGGATGTAGACACTCTCCTCGGGGCCGCAGGAGAAGGTCAGCGCATAGGCACCTGACACGCCGGAGCCACCCAGCAGGACAGGCGTCCGTCCGCTGCGCAGCGCGTCGGCGAGACGCTCGGCCGTCTCCCGGTGGCCGGGGGTGATGCAGAGCGTCGTGCCGTCGGCGAAGACATAGACGTCGAGGGTGCCGAGCGGCCCTGGCCGCACGTCGGAGAGAGCGGTGCCGGTCTCGGCGAGCTCCTCGAGGCGGGCCACCGTGCGCTCGTGGTCGGTGACCACCGGGGTCTGGACCGGTACGAAGTCCGGGTGGGAGGGATGCCTGCGGCGGGCCGCGGCCAGCTCCGGGGAGTCCTCGGCGAACTCGGCCGGGGGCTCACTGAAGCCGGGGAGTTCGTCCTGTCCGTCCAGCGCCTCGGCCGCGTCCAGCGTGCCCATCGCGTCGACCGCTTCCAGTGCCTCATCGAGGTGCATGGCCTCGAAGTCCATCGCCTCGAGCCCCGCGAAGTCGGCCTGGCGCGGGATGAACAGCGGCGGAGCGTCCTCTCCCAGCCCCCCGGATCCGCCGAGCAGCGTCGTCGGGGCGTCGGCGGCCTCGCGGGCCTCCTGCGCGGCCCAGAAGGCGCGCGCCTCGGCCAGTTCGCGCTCCCGCTCCTCGGCGAGGGCTTCGGCGACGGCTGCGCGTATCTCTTCGGCAGGGGCGGTGCGGGCCCCGGGCACCGTGGCGGCGAGCGGACCGGGACCACTGCCGTGCAGGGCGGACAGCTCCGCACGCAGGGCCGTGACCTGCTTGCGCAGCCCGTGAGCGGCGTGCAGGGCGGCGGTGCCCGCTGCCGTGGCCGTGGCCGCGGTCAGCATGAGGGCGAGAGACATGGCGCTCACTGACGTACTCCCGGTTTCTGTGGATCCCCGACCGACTTACTACATCAGCTTGGCCTGAGCTGATGTCTCGTGTCAGTGCAATACATCACGAAATGGACAGCTCTTCACAGGGGTCGGGTGGGATTCACGCGGGACGATCACCCCTAGAGATGCTCTGACCTGGCCAAATGAATCTCCCCCAGGAGATACGTCACATCCTGGGGGAGATTAGGTCACGGCTGGGACGCGGAGGGATTGACCGAGTCGGCCAGGAGGAAGGGGGATCCGTTCCCCCGCTCCTCGACCGGGCAGGTCAGCGCCCCTGTGCGTGGCATCAGCTCAGGCGCTCGATCACCATGGCCATGCCCTGCCCGCCGCCGACGCACATGGTCTCCAGACCGAACTGCTTGTCGTGGAACTGGAGGCCGTTGATCAGGGTGCCGGTGATACGGGCGCCGGTCATGCCGAAGGGGTGGCCGACCGCGATCGCGCCTCCGTTGACGTTCAGCTTGTCCAGCGGGATGTCCAGGTCCCGGTAGGACGGGATGACCTGGGCCGCGAACGCCTCGTTGATCTCGACCAGGTCGATGTCGCCCATGGTCAGCCCTGCGCGCTTCAGTGCCTGCTTGGACGCATCGACGGGACCGTAGCCCATGATCTCGGGGGAGAGGCCCGAGACTCCGGTGGAGACGATCCGGGCCAGCGGGGTCAGCCCCAGCTCCCGCGCCTTGGTGTCGGACATGATCACGAGCGCGGCGGCGCCGTCGTTGAGCGGGCAGCAGTTGGCCGCCGTCACCAGGCCGTCGGGGCGGAAGACCGGCTTCAGGCCCTGGACGCCCTCCAGCGTGACCCCGGCGCGCGGGCCGTCGTCCTTGCTGACGACCGTGCCGTCGGGGAGCGTCACCGGGGTGATCTCGCGCTCCCAGAAGCCGTTCTTGATCGCCTGCTCGGCGAGGTTCTGGGACCGTACGCCGAACTCGTCCATCTCCTGGCGGCTGACGCCCTTGAGCCGGGCCAGGTTCTCGGCGGTCTGGCCCATGCTGATGTAGGCGTCCGGGACCAGGCCGTCCTCGCGCGGGTCGTGCCAGGTCGAGCCCTCGCTCGCGGCCACGGCCGCGGTACGGGCCTCGGCCTCGGCGAACAGCGGGTTGTGCGTGTCGGGCAGACCGTCGGACGTGCCCTTCACCGAACGGGACACCATCTCGACACCGGCCGAGATGAAGACGTCGCCCTCGCCGGCCTTGATGGCGTGCAGCGCCATGCGGGAGGTCTGGAGGGAGGACGAGCAGTAACGGGTGATGGTGCAGCCGGGGAGGTGGTCCATCCCCATCTGCACGGCCACGATCCGGCCCAGGTTGTATCCCTGCTCGCCGCCGGGCAGGCCGCAGCCGAGCATCAGGTCGTCGATGTCCCTCGGGTCGAGCTCGGGCACCTTGGCCAGCGCGGCCTGGACGATGGTCGCGGTCAGGTCGTCGGGCCGCAGGTCTTTCAGGGAGCCTTTGAAGGCCCGGCCGATGGGAGAGCGGGCGGCAGAGACGATCACGGCTTCGGGCATCACGGCTCCAGGAAAGTACGATCAGAACAACTGTCTGGGAAATTACCCCTACGTACCGCGCGGGTCACTGCACGGACCGTGTGATGAGGGCCTCTTTTCTAAGCGCTCGCTTACGCATGCGTGCCTACTCGCCCCAGGCGCGGGCGACCAGCCGCGACGGGACAGCCCCCGGGACCTCTCCCGCTGCCCCTGCGGGGAGACCTCCCGGGGACCCCGGTGACGCACCGGATTTCCGGCGGAGGCTCTACGCACCAGGGTGCACCTCCGAAGCGGCCGTGGGCTCCGCCGCGACCGGAGGGGGCAGCCGGCGCCGCCTGCGGTGCTTGAGCAGTGCCCAGGGCGCGCGGGCCCCGGTGACCTCCGTACCGGCCTCGTTCGCCGCCTCCGCCGCGGCCTTGGCGACCGGCAGCATTCCCTCGTGGCGGTCCACTTCCAGCCGGTCCGAATCGGGCCACAGCCCGAGCGCCGCGCAGAGCGTGGGCAGCATCGCCATCGCCGCCGTCGCGTACCCCTCCGCCGAGGGGTGGTAGTTGTCGGGGCCGAAGAGCTCGCGCGGGTTCGCCGCGAACTCGGGGCCCAGCAGATCACCGAGCGACACCGTCCGGCCGCCCTGCTCCACCGCCACGATCGTCTGCGCCGCGGCAAGCTGCCGGGAGACCCGGCGGGCCAGGAACCGCAGCGGCTGGTACACCGGCTCGATGGTGCCGAGATCGGGGCAGGTGCCCACCACCACCTCCGCACCCGCCGTGCGCAGCCGCCGCACCGCCGCCGACAGGCAGCGCACCGACTGGGTCGGTGGGATGCGGTGGGTCACGTCATTCGCGCCGATCATGATGACGCACACATCCGGGGGCCGAGCCGGGTCCTGGAGAGCCAGCGCCGTCTGCCGCTGCAGATCGTCCGACCTGGCTCCGCACTCCGCCGCGATCCGCAGCTCCACGGGCCGCTCGGCCACCGCGGCCAGCCCGGAGGCCAGCAGGGCGCCCGGTGTCTGCCCCGAGCGGCGTACGCCTTGGCCGACCGCCGTCGAATCGCCCAGCAGTGCCAGCCTCAGCGGTTCTGACGGGATGTACACCGTGCCGTACATCCCGTCAGGGGTCGGGGGCAGCGGCGCCGTGCCGCCGTTCACCGACCGTTTCGCCAGCTGCACCTCGGCCAGCAGCAGACCCACCGCCGCAGCCCCGACCAGTCCGATCCCACCGCCGCCGTACGCCGCGCCCGCCGCGATACGCCGCGCCACCCTCGCCCTTGACACAGTCCCCGCCACCTCCGCGTAGCCGTGCTGCCGTCTGCCGTGCCGTGCTCGTACCCGTCCGTCTACGGCATGTCACTCGTGTCCACGTCGTGTCACTCAAGAGCTAACTGCCCCGTAACGACCGTCGCCCAATCTCACTCCGATACGGCATACGCTGGCGGAACCACTACGGAGATCCCGGAGATAAAACGGTGCAATTCCACGACTCGATGATCAGTCTGGTTGGCAATACCCCGCTGGTGAAGCTGAACAGCGTGACAGCGGGCATTCAGGCGACGGTGCTCGCCAAGGTTGAGTACTTCAACCCGGGCGGTTCGGTGAAGGACCGTATCGCCCTGCGCATGATCGAGGCCGCCGAGCAGAGCGGAGAGCTCAAGCCGGGTGGCACGATCGTCGAGCCCACCAGCGGCAACACCGGTGTCGGGCTTGCCATCGTGGCCCAGCAGAAGGGCTACAAGTGCATCTTCGTCTGCCCTGACAAGGTGTCCACGGACAAGATCAATGTGCTGCGCGCCTATGGTGCCGAGGTCGTGGTCTGCCCGACCGCGGTCGACCCGGAGCACCCGGACTCGTACTACAACGTCTCCGACCGGCTGGTCCAGGAGACCCCGGGTGCCTGGAAGCCCGACCAGTACTCCAACCCCAACAACCCGCGCTCGCACTACGAGACGACCGGTCCCGAACTCTGGGATCAGACTGAGGGGAAAATCACCCATTTCGTCGCGGGTGTGGGCACGGGCGGCACCATCTCCGGCACCGGTCGCTATCTGAAGGAGATCAGCGACGGCAAGGTGCGCGTCGTCGGTGCCGACCCCGAGGGCTCCGTGTACTCGGGCGGCTCGGGCCGGCCGTACCTCATCGAGGGCGTCGGTGAGGACTTCTGGCCCACCGCGTACGACCCCGACGTCACCGACGAGATCGTCGCCGTGTCCGACAAGGACGCCTTCCAGATGACCCGCCGCCTCGCCAAGGAGGAGGGTCTGCTGGTCGGCGGTTCCTGCGGCATGGCGGTCGTCGCGGCGCTGCGCGTGGCGGAGGGCCTCGGCCCGGACGGCGTCGTGGTCGTGCTGCTCCCGGACAGCGGGCGCGGCTACCTCTCGAAGATCTTCAACGACGAGTGGATGAACGACTACGGCTTCCTGGAGCAGGCCGGCGACGAGCCGCTGGTCAGCGCCGTGCTGGAGCACAAGGAGGGCGCGCTGCCCTCGCTCGTGCACATGCACCCCGAGGAGACGGTCGGGCAGGCCATCGAGGTGCTGCGGGAGTACGGCGTCTCCCAGATGCCGATCGTCAAGCCGGGTGCCGGTCACCCGGACGTCATGGCCGCCGAGGTCATCGGCTCGGTCGTGGAGCGGGAGCTGCTGGACGCGCTGTTCACCCAGCGGGCGTCGCTGCACGACCCGCTGGAGAAGCACATGAGCGCCCCGTTGCCGCAGGTCGGCTCGGGTGAGCCGGTCAGCGACCTGATGGCCGTGCTCGGTACGGCGGACGCGGCGATCGTGCTCGTCGAGGGCAAGCCGACCGGCGTGGTCAGCAGGCAGGACCTGCTGTCGTTCCTCGCCAGGGAAGGCGCCAAGTAGCCCCCGGGTGACGTGAGCGCGGGGACCGCCGCACCCCCTGAACGGGGGGCGGGACGACGGCGGTCCCCGCGAGGGGCGCTCTTCCCGGGTCAGGACCGGGATGCGCCCGGCGTCAACGGAGGTCCGGGAGCCGCTCCGGAAGTCCCTGACGCCGACACCCATCAATGTGCCGGACGCGTGTTAAGCGCGTGCTGCGCCAATGTGTCGCGCTCGTACCGCTTTCGCGAACCGTTACGGGCGCCCCCTCCGCGAGCCCTCCCCGCACGCCCCGCCTTGCCCTGGCTGCATACGTTCATGCAGAGTTCTAGGGGACTGAATGGACGATCCGTGTGCTGAGACGGCCGAGAAGGGGGACGGCATGAGCGACACCAGCCCTGCCGCACGGTTGCAGCAGCTTTTCGAGGGCCAGCGGCTCACGCCCACCCAGCGCCGCATCGCCCACTGCATGGTGCGCCGCGCGGCGGATGTGGCCTTCCTGTCCAGCGTCGAACTGGCCGAGCTCGCCGGGGTCAGCCAGCCCTCCGTCACCCGCTTCGCCGTCGCGCTCGGGTTCGACGGCTATCCGGCGCTGCGCCGTCATCTGCGTGAGGTCGCTCCGGCCGCCGAACCGGTCGTGGGCAAGGACGAGTTCAACGAGTACCAGCAGGCCGTCCACGCGGAGATCGAGAACCTGCGGCACCTTGCCGAGATGCTCGCCGATCCGGCCCCCGTCGAGCGGGCCGGACGGCTGCTCGCCGCCTCGCGGCCGCTGCCGGTCCTGGGGCTGCGGGCCGCCTCGTCGCAGGCGCGTGGCTTCGCGTACTTCGCGGCCAAGGTGCATCCCGACGTACGCCTCATCGACGAGGGCGGTTCGATGGTCGCCGACCGCATCGACGGGGCCCGGCGCGCGGGCGCGAGTGCGCTGCTCTGCTTCGCGCTGCCGCGCCATCCCAAGGAGGTCATCGAAGCGCTCGACTACGCCCGCTCCTGCGGGCTGACCGTCGTCACGGTCGCCGACTCCGCCTTCGCCCCGGTCGGCACCCACAGCGATCTGCTGATCCCGGCTGCGGTCGGCACGGGCCTCGCCTTCGACACGGCCTGTGCGCCGATGCTGCTGGGGCGGGTGCTGCTGGAAGCGATGTGCGACGACCTGCCGGACGCACAGGCGCGGCTCGAGCAGTTCGACGTACGGGCGGCCGAGCGCGGGCTGTTCGCCGAGTAGCGGCTGAGCGGAGGCTCGCACGCCCGCTCCCGTCATCGGCGCCTTCAGTCGCCGTCGGCGGCGTACTCGGAATCGGTGACCAGCCCTGTCCGGGCGGTCTTCGAGGTTCAGCCCGCGGCGTCAGCCGCGGGGGGACTTCCCAGGCTCGGCCGGCCTGGGGGCGTTGCGAGGCGGTGGGAGTCCCACGGCCTTCGGCGGGAGCCGGCGACGCCGCGCCCGGTGGGGCGCGGCGTCGCTGATCCGATGGTGTGCGAGAAGTCGGCTGACGTGTGGTCAGACCTCCAGCTCTGCCTCGACCTTGCGCAGCTGATGGCGGGCCATGGCGAGGTTGGCGCGCTTGTTGTCGAGCGCCAGGTACAGGAACAGCCCGTTGCCGCCGCGCGCCTTGAGCAGCCGGATCAGGTGGTACTGCGTGCCCAGACTGATGAGGATGTCCTCGATCTCGTCCTGGAGGCCCAGCATCTCCATGGCGCGGAGCTTGGCCCGCACCACATCGGTGTTTCCGGCCGCCGCCACGTTGAGATCGAGGTGCTTGCCCCCTCCCAGGGTGCCGAGTGCCATCCCACTGGTGTAGTCGACGAGGGCGACGCCGACGCACCCCTCGATGACGGTCATCGCTTCCTTGAGGGCTGTTTCGGTGTTGGCCATGGTGGTGGTGCCTTTCGTTTCGATGGGCTCATCGGACTTGTGCGGTGTGTGGGGGGGTGGAGTTGGAGTTGGAGTCGAGACGGTCGAGTGCGCCGTCGACGAGCTCGCCTATGCGTGCCCCGGTCCTGCGGGCTTCGAGGTGCAGTCGCCCGACATTGACGCGGGGCTCCGCGGTGACGGTGAGCACGGCCGCCGAACCTGCCGCGTAGGTCGCGACATAGCCGCGCTCGCCGCGTATCAGCAGTTCACGGAAGCCGCCCTGGCCGGTGGCCTCGGTCAGGCGCACCGACACACCCAGGGCCGCCGCCGTGAGGGCGGCGACGGTCTCCGCCTCCGCGTCCGGGGTGTCCCGGGCCAGAACCAGGCCGTCCACGCTGGCCGCGAGGGCGCCGGTGAGCTGAGGCAACCGGCTTCGCAGCCGGTTGAGTTCGTCGACGACTCCAGGGCTCGCTGTCATCAGCTGTCTCCTCTCGGCGCGCTGCCTCAGCGTGCGCATCACAGCGTTGCCTCCAGGGCGTCACGGAGTCTGCGGAGTAAGGCGATGTCAGGGTCCGCGGACATCTCCATGGCGCGGGCGACATCGGGGGGTGGTAGAGCAGGGACAGAGCTGCGCGGGGTCTCGACCAGACCGGCAGCGGCCAGCCGGCGCACATCGATCATGGTGTGGAAGGCGGGGCGGCCCAGGGCCCTGGCGATGTCGGCGGGAGTCCGGACACCGTCCGCCAGCTCGAGCACGGCGCGCTGCCGCGGGGCGGCCCGGATACCCGGCGCCCGTCTGGTGCGGACCACCGGCGCGGTGTCCGTCTCCGGGTGCGCCCACAACCGGTCGAGCAGCGCACGGCGTCTCGCGGTCTCCCGCTCCACGGCCGCCGCGGGGACGGGCCGCACGGGCCCTATCCAGTGGGCGACCCCGTAGCGGAAACGGGAAGGGGTGTTGCTCGGTGCGAGCGCGAAGAACGCGGCGTCGTAAAGTGCCTCCAGGTGGCAGATCTCCAGCTCGCCGCCCGAGAGCCGGCCGGTGTCGACCAGATAGCGGCCCACCCTGCCGAGCGCCCCGGCCTCACGCAGGGCCTCCGTCCAGCCGTCGGCGCGCAGCCGTCCGGCGGCGGTCAGCAGGACCTCGATCCCGGGGGCGACGGGGCTTTCGGCGTGCACCACCTGGCCGTCGACGAGATAGAGCGTGCCCCGGTCGCGTAACAGGGCGCCGGTCGCCCGCTCCGAGGCGAGTCTCAGCAGCATCGGGGATACGGTCACTCCAGCACCAGCCGCTCGGTCAGATCCCGCATCCGCAGCCGTGCCAGGGCGAGATTGCCCTCGACCCGGTCGAGCCACAGATGCAGAAGAACACTGCTGTCAAAGCTGGTCTCCACGAAACGCAGGACGTGATAGCACGTACGGGTGGTCACGACGAGGTCTTCGATCGGGGGTGTCTTCCCGGAGCCTGCGCCGGAGCCCGCCCGCCCGGCCGGATCATCGTCGGCAGCCGGTGCGAATGTGGGATGCTCCGCCGCCATCCGCGCCAGTTCGGCGGTTTCGGTGGCAGCCGTCTCATGGTCGGCGCCCGCGGCGTCCCCCACCGTGCCGAGAGCGAGCCCGCTGGTCCAGTCGACAAGCGCTGCGCCGCGCACTCCGGGCAGCCGCATGGCGTGGAGCAGACACTCGTCGATTCCGGGCACGCGAAAATCCCCCTCCAGCACGTGTGCGAAACGGCTCGGACGTTCGAACGTCCGTAGTCGGGAGGTTACGCAACGGAGTGGTGCCTGCTAGAACTTCTGGCATTTTCCGTCGGAACATGCCCGCGATCCGCTAGGGTCCGCGGCCCCCCCGTGCGCGCGTCCCTGTACCTGCCCGGGCTCACGACAGCTCAGACGCCGCGTGTCACCGACTGCTCGTGATGGAGCTTCATCCACAGCTTGTTGACGCCCCACAGCAGGATCCCGATGCCGATCAGCACCCCCGCCCGGATGTACACATCAGCGGCCCGGTCCGACAGCGGGCTCGCGAGGATGACCGATGTGAGCGCACCGATCACCGGCAGGACCATCGGCGTACGGAAGTGGTCGTGGTCGACCGGGTCCTTGCGCAGCACGAGGACCGCGACGTTCACCACGGCGAACACGCACAGCAGCAGGAACGCCGTGGTGTCGCCGAGGCCCTCGATCTCGCCTGTGGACACCAGGCCGATGGCGATCGCGGTGACGAAGATGATGCCCGTGACCGGGGTGCGGCGCCGCGGCAGGACCTTGCCCATGCCGGGTGGGAGCACCTTCTCGTTGGCGAGGCCGTAGCAGAGCCGCGAGGCCATCATGATGTTGATCAGCGCGGAGTTGGTGACCGCGAACAACGCGATCAGGGCGAAGAGTTTCGGCGGGAAGGCGACGCCCCCGGCCTTGACCACCTCGAGCAGTGGTCCGGTGGAGCTCTCCAGCACCCGGTAGTCGACCAGCAGCGAGGACACCAGCGCGACCAGCACGTAGATCGTGCCCGTCACCGCGACACCGGTGAAGATCGCGCGCGGGAAGGTGCGCACCGGATCCTTGGTCTCCTCCGCCATGTTGACCGAGTCCTCGAAGCCGACGAAGGCGAAGAAGCCGAGCGCCGTGGCCCCGAGCACACTTGTCATCAGCGCGAAGCCCGTGCCGCCCGACGACTCGAACTCGCCCAGCCGGGACGGCTCCCCGCCGCCGGTGATCACCGCCCAGGCGCCGATCGCCAGCACCACGACCAGGCCCGTCAGCTCCACGATGGTCAGCACCACATTGGTCTTCACCGACTCCGAGACCCCGCGCAGGGCCAGTGCGGCCAGGGCGAGGATGAAGGCGATCGCGATGAGGGTGGGCGGGATGGCGGTGGTGAACTCCTGGAAGTAGTCCCCGCTGAAGGCGCGGGCCGCCGCGCTCGCCGATGACAGCCCCGAGCACATCACCATGAAGGCGATGATGAAGGTGAGGAAGGGGAGCTTGAACGCCCGCTGGGTGTAGAGCGCGGCGCCTGCCGCCTTCGGGTACTTGCCGACGAGCTCGACATACGAGGCGGCGGTCATGATCGCGACCAGGAAGCCGATCACGAACGGCAGCCACAGCGCCCCGCCGACCTTGCCCGCGACCTTGCCGGTCGTGGCGTAGATGCCCGTGCCCAGGATGTCGCCGATCACGAAGAGGATCAGCAGCTTGGGGCCGATGGCCCGCTTGAGTGAGGGCTGCTGCTCTTCCGGTGCCTCCATGGAGGCGGATGCGGCCATCGGATCCCTTTCCCGTGGTCCCGTCCCTGTGTGTACCGCTCTCTACTGCCCGGCTTTCGCGTGGTGATTCCGGGGCGTGGGGCGGATGAGCCTTACGAGGGACAGGGGGGACACGGCGGTCAGCCCGTGCCACCGCCTCCCCCTGCGCCGCGCCCCTCCACTTCGGCGGCGACATCGGCGAGGTCCCTGGCGATCGCCTTGCGCACGGCCCGCGCGCCCAGACCGCCGAGCACCTTGGCGAGCAGCCCCATCGCACCACCGGGCGGCACGGCGCTGAACGTCATCCGCACCACCGTGGTCTCGGGACCCAGCGGCTGGAGCGTGAACTCCGAGACATAGTGCGTGCCCTGGGAGTCGGCCTCCACCACATACCGTCCGGGCGGCTCGCTCGCCGTCACGTACATCTCCTCGGTGGCTTCCTTGCCCAGCATCCGCCGGGTCTCCCGCCACCGCGTGCCCACCCGGAAGGGGCCGTCGGTGAGGACCTCGACCTTCTCCACTCCGCGCAGCACCCGTGCCATGTCGCCCAGGTCGGTCATGGCTTCCCATACGCGAACGGCGGACGCGGCGATCCGGTGCTCGACGGCGACGCTTTTCGTGGTCATGGACCCCATGGAAGCACCGGGGTCCGACAACCGCTCTCCGCCGCTCAGCCCCGCGGCCGGTGCCCCCGCTACAGCAGTGCGTCCGGGTGCGCCCCGCCCGACTCCGCCACGATCTCCTCCATCGTCTGCGCGTCGCGCACGAGCGTGAACGCGATCCCGCCGCCGCCCGCCTCCTCGCGGAAGCCGTACACGGCCGGGCGCACCAGGCTGTTGTACGCGTAGTGGCTGGTGAAGTAGTAGGCGCCGGTGTCCAGCGCCGCCACCACGTCGCCCTGCTCCAGCAGCGGCAGCCCCCTGGCCTCGGCGAGCAGGTCGCCCGCGAAACACGCCGGGCCCGCGATGTCCTGTACGACGTCGGGCCCCGTCCTCGGGTGTCCCTTGGTGTCGTACGCGGCGATACGCACCGGCCATGCGCCCGGCGCGTACACGGTCCGGGTCGCCACCTGGGCGCCCGCATGGGTCAGGGCGATGGGCCGGCCCCCGGTCCGCTTGGCGTACTCGACCCGGGCGAGCACCATGCCGTGCTTGGCGGTGAGCGCCCGTCCGAATTCGGTGACCAGCCCGTACCGCCCGTCGAAGAGCCCCGGGACCTCGCGGTCCAGCACCTGGGCGTAGTCGGCGAAGCGGGGGGTCTCCTCGTCGGTCGCGAAGTTGACGGGCAGCCCGCCGCCGATGTCCAGCGTGTCGACCTGCTGCCGGCCGGCGGCTGCGTTGATCTCCTCGGCGAGCTCGTACACGGTCCGTACGCCCGCGGCCATGAGCTCGAGCGGCAGGCCCTGGGAACCGGAGTGGGTGTGCAGCCGGGTCAGCCACGGCCGGTCCAGGAAGGTCCGTACGACCCAGTCGCGTGCCCTCTCGTCGCGCAGCCCGACGCCGAACTTCGACGTCGCGGTGGCGGTCGAGAGCGCCCCGATGGTGCCCGCCCCGATCTGCGCGTTGACCCGTAGACCCATGGGCGAGGCGGGGACCGTCCCGTCCGCCAGGGCCCCGATCAGAGCCTCGATGCGGTCGATCTCCTGTGCGTTGTCGGCGTTGACGGCGATACCGAGGTCCAGGGCGGCGCGCAGCTCCCCGGGCGTCTTGGCGGGAGAGTCCAGCACGATCCGGTCGGGCGGAATCCCCGCTGCCCTGGCCAGGGCCAGCTCCCCGGGGCTGGCCACCTCGGCACCGAGCCCCTCGCTGCCCAGCAGCCGCAGCACGCCCACCAGGGGGGCCGCCTTCACCGCGAAGGCATGCAGCACCGGAGCATCCGTGACCTGCTGGAACGCGGTCCGCAGCGATGCGGCGCCCGCGCGGATCCCCGCGATGTCCAGCAGGGCGACGACCGGCTCGGTATCGCCGCCCAGCAGTCCCTGTTCCACGGCTGCCCGTATGGCCTGATCTCGACGGTCTGGCGTCATGGAGTCCAGCCAAACACCCGGCGGGGCTCCGCGCAGCGGTGCGCGGTGGTTGACTGAAATTATTCAGCGAGCGAGGATGTGAATAGACACATAGATCAGCGTCATCGTCGCGAGGAGGCCTCGGCCATGTCTGGACCCCGCCCCGTACGGGCACCGCGTGGTACGGAACTGAACACCCTCGGGTGGCAGCAGGAAGCCGCGCTGCGCATGCTCCAGAACAACCTCGACCCCGAGGTCGCCGAGCACCCCGACAAGCTCGTCGTCTACGGCGGCACCGGCAAGGCCGCCCGCGACTGGCGCTCGTACGACGCCATGGTGCGCACGCTGAAGACGCTGAAGCAGGACGAGACGATGCTCGTCCAGTCCGGCCGCCCGGTCGGCGTGATGCAGACCCACGAGTGGGCCCCGCGGGTGCTCATCGCCAACTCCAACCTCGTCGGCGACTGGGCGAACTGGGAGGAGTTCCGCCGCCTGGAGTCCCTTGGCTTGACCATGTACGGCCAGATGACGGCCGGATCCTGGATCTACATCGGCACCCAGGGCATCCTCCAGGGCACCTACGAGACCTTCGCCGCCGTCGCCGCGAAGAAGTTCAACGGCACCCTCGCCGGGACCATCACCCTCACCGCCGGCCTCGGCGGCATGGGCGGCGCCCAGCCGCTCGCCGTCACCATGAACGACGGCGTCGCCATCTGCATCGACTGCGACCCGCGCGCCATCGAGCGCCGGATCGAGCACCGCTACCTGGACGTGAAGGCCGACTCCCTCGACCACGCGCTCCAGCTCGCCACCGAGGCCCGCGACGCCCGCCGCCCGCTGTCCATCGGCGTGCTCGGCAACGCGGCGGAGCTGGTGCCGCAGCTCCTCGCGATGAGCGCCCCGATCGACATCGTCACCGACCAGACCTCGGCCCACGACCCGCTCGCCTACCTGCCCGTCGGCGTCGACTTCGACGACATGGCCTCGTACGCGGCCAAGGACCCCGCGGGCTTCACCACCCGCGCCCGCGAGTCGATGGCCAGGCACGTCGAGGCCATGGTCGGCTTCATGGACGCGGGCGCCGAGGTCTTCGACTACGGAAACTCCATCCGCGGCGAGGCCCAACTGGCCGGATACGACCGCGCCTTCGCCTTCCCCGGCTTCGTCCCCGCCTACATCCGGCCGCTGTTCTGCGAGGGCAAGGGCCCCTTCCGCTGGGCGGCGCTCTCGGGCGAGGCGTCCGACATCGCCAAGACCGACAAGGCGATGCTCGACCTCTTCCCGGAGAACGAGTCCCTGGCCCGCTGGATCAAGCTGGCCGGAGAGCGGGTCCACTTCCAGGGCCTGCCCGCCCGTATCTGCTGGCTCGGCTACGGCGAGCGCGACCGCGCGGGCGAGCGCTTCAACGACATGGTCGCGAGCGGCGAGCTGGCGGCCCCGCTCGCCATCGGCCGCGACCACCTGGACTGCGGCTCCGTGGCCTCCCCGTACCGCGAGACCGAGGCCATGCTCGACGGCTCCGACGCGATCGCCGACTGGCCGCTGCTGAACGCCATGGTCAATGTGGCCTCCGGCGCATCCTGGGTGTCCATCCACCACGGCGGCGGGGTCGGCATGGGCCGCTCCATCCACGCCGGGCAGGTCACCGTCGCGGACGGCACCAAGCTGGGCGGCGAGAAGATCCGCCGGGTGCTCACCAACGACCCGGGAATGGGCGTCATCCGCCATGTCGACGCCGGTTACGACATCGCGGAGTCCGTCGCCGACGACAAGGGCGTGCGCGTCCCCATGCGGGAAGACTCGTGACCGAGTCCTTCCACGAGATGTGGACCCGGCTCGCGCCCATCGGGCGCGAGCCGGGGACCCACGGCTACCGCCGATACGCCTGGACCGGCGCCGACGCCGACTGCCGGGCCTGGTTCCGGGAGCAGGCCGAGGCGCGCGGGCTGGTCCACGAGACCGACCGCAACGGCAACCAGTGGGCCTGGCAAGGCGACCCCACGGCCGGTGACGCCGTCGTGACCGGGTCCCATCTGGACTCGGTCCCCGACGGCGGCGCCTTCGACGGCCCGCTCGGGGTCGTCTCCGCCTTCGCCGCCCTCGACGAACTGCGCCGCAGAGGCGCTGAGTTCACCAAGCCGTTCGCCATCACCAACTTCGGCGACGAGGAAGGCGCCCGGTTCGGCCTCGCCTGCGTCGGTTCCCGCCTCGCTGCCGGGCAGCTCACCAAGGAACAGGCGCACGAGCTGCGTGACGGCGACGGTGTGTCGCTGCCGCAGGCCATGGAAGCGGCCGGATACGACCCGGACGCCATCGGGCCCGACCCCGAACGCCTCTCCCTTATCGGCGCGTTCGTCGAACTGCACGTCGAACAGGGCCGCGCGCTCGACCTGTCCGGGGATCCCGTCGGCATCGCCAGCGCCATCTGGCCGCACGGCCGCTGGCGCTTCGACTTCCGGGGCGAGGCCAACCACGCGGGCACCACCCGGCTCGCCGACCGCCGCGACCCCATGCTCAGCTACGCCGAGACCGTGCTCGCCGCCCGCCGCGAGGCCGAACTCGCGGGCGCCGTGGCGACCTTCGGCAAGGTGGCCGTCGAGCCCAACGGCGTCAACGCCATCCCCTCCCTCGTCCGCGGCTGGCTCGACTCACGCGCCGCCGACCAGGCCACCCTCGACAAGGTCGTCGCCTCTGTCGAACAGGCCGCGAAGGACCGCGCCCAGCGCGACGGCGTCGACCTCGCCGTCGTACGCGAGTCGTTCACCCCGGTCGTCGAGTTCGGCCACGCCCTGCGCGACGAGATCGGTGCGCTGCTCGGCGGCCGGGCCCCGCTGCTGGGCACGGGCGCGGGACACGACGCCGGAATCCTCTCCGGTTCCATCCCGACCGCCATGCTGTTCGTACGGAACCCGACGGGCGTCTCACACTCCCCGGCCGAACACGCGGCAGAGGACGACTGCGTGGCCGGGGTCCTCGCACTCGCCGACGTACTGGAGGGACTCGCGTGCAGGTGACGCAGACGTACTGGCTGGAGCACGCCTGGCTCGACACCAACGTCGAACCGGGGGTGGTCATCGAGACCGCCGGCGGCCGGATCAAGGCCGTCACGACCGGGGTCGCGCCCCCGCCCCCCGGGGCCGTCGTGCTGCGCGGCCTCACCCTCCCCGGCCTCGCGAACGCCCACTCCCACGCATTCCACCGGGCCCTGCGCGGACTGGTCCAGGTCGGCTCGGGCACCTTCTGGACCTGGCGCGAGTTCATGTACCAGGTCGCCTCGCGGCTCACGCCTGACTCGTACCACGCGCTGGCGCGCGCCGTGTACGCGGAGATGGCGCTCGCCGGGGTCACGGCCGTCGGCGAGTTCCACTACCTGCACCACGCTCCCGGTGGCGCCCCCTATGCCGATCCCAACGCGATGGGCGAGGCGCTGATCGCGGCGGCGGCCGACGCGGGTATCCGGATCACGCTGCTCGACACCGCGTATCTGTCCTCCGGCATGAAGGACAAGCACAGCGGCAAGGCCCCGAACCAGCACCAGCTCCGCTTCTCCGACGGCACGGCCGATGCCTGGGCCGCCCGGGTTTCGCAGCTCAAGGACGGCGAACTGGTGCGCATCGGCGCGGCGATCCACTCCGTACGGGCCGTTCCCGCCGACCAGCTCCCGTCGGTCGCCGCCTGGGCCGCCGACCGCGGCGCGCCCCTGCACGTCCACCTTTCCGAGCAGACGGCCGAGAACGACGCCTGTGTCGCTGTCCACGGCTGCACCCCGACCCGGCTGCTCGCCGACCACGGGGTGCTCGGCCCGCGCACGACCGGCGTCCACAACACCCACCTGACCGACGACGACATCAGTCTGCTCGGCTCGACCGGCACCGGCACCTGTATGTGCCCGACGACCGAACGGGACCTGGCCGACGGCATCGGCCCGGCCGTCGCCCTGGGCCGGGCCGGCAGTCCCCTGTCGCTCGGCAGCGACAGCCACGCCGTCATCGACCTGCTCGAAGAGGCCCGTGCGATGGAGCTCAACGAGCGCCTGCGCTCGCGCACCCGCGGCCACTGGACGGCAGCGGCCCTGCTGCGCGCCGCCACCGCCGACGGCCACGCGGCCATCGGCTGGGAGGACGCGGGCAGCCTCGAAGCGGGCGCACTCGCCGACTTCACCACCATCGCCCTCGACTCGGTACGCACGGCGGGTCCGGTGCCGAGGCTCGGCGCCGAGACCGCGGTCTTCGCGGCGACGGCGGCGGACGTCCGGCACACCGTCGTGGCGGGCCGCCAGGTGGTACGGGACGGGGTGCACACCCTGGTGCCGGATGTGGCGTCGGCGCTGGCGGAGACGATCGGGGCACTGCGGGCCTGAGCCGCCCGCCGGGTTTCACGCCGGAGGATTGCGACGGGAGAAGCGCGCACAGGGGCGATCGCCGACCCGATGCCCAGCCGTCGAGCCGGGCCACCCGCGCTCGCACCCGCACCTGCCCCGGCGCTCGGCGGGTGGTCGGTCTGCCCGTCGAGGATGCCGGCCTGTGCCGTAGGGACGCCGACCAGGGCACAGGCGCATGGTGCCCCTGGGGTGCCCGGGGCGTGCTGACGGCACAGAGAGCACCGCAGGAGACGGCCCCTCAGGCGATGACCGGACCGGGCCCGCTCAGCCGATGGTGACGACCTGCGCCCAGGACGGCGGGGTGTCGGGGACGTAGTCGGGATCGTCCTCGCCCTCGTCCTGGGCCGGGCGCGGGAACAGACCGACGACCGTGCGGCACGGCGGCGGCGCCGACGGCCATGGCGTCTGGCCGTCCGTAAGGGCGACGATCACGTCAGGACGCGGCCGGGCGCGGAGCGCGCGGGCGAAGCCGGAGCGCAGGTCCGTACCGCCGCCGCCGATCAGCTCGATCTTCTCGGCGCGGCAGATCGGTACGGCGACCCCGGCCGCCGCGTCGCAGGAGATCACCGAGACCAGGTCGCGCCGCCCGCCCACCGCCCGCGAGATCGCCGCCACCTCCAGCAGCGCGCTGCCCAGCTCGGCGTCGCTCACCGAGCCGGAGGTGTCGATCACCACGCAGACCCGGGGCGGCGTTCGGCGCAGGCTCGGCAGCACCACCCCGGGCAAGGAGGCCGAACGCCGGGACGGACGACGGTAGCTGTGGTTCCCGCCCGCTCCTGCCGCGCTCGCCGCCGACCGGATCGCAGCGCCCAGCAACTGCCGCCAGGGCTGCGGCGGATGGAACGCCTCGTCCGCCCATCGCCTCCAGCCGTCCGGAGCGTCGCCCGGACGCCCCTTGATCCCCTCGGCGACCCGGAAGCGGACCGCGTCCCGCTGCTGCTTCGTGAGCCCGTGTGCCCCGTCGGGCCCCAGCTCCCAAGGCCGCTCCTGCCCGTCCGCACCGCTGCCGCAGTCCAGCCAGGCCAGCTCCGCGACGAGCCCGGACATCGACGACCGCCGCAGGTACTCCTCCATCAGCAGCCCGTCATCCAGCCCCAGCAGCGATGGCAGCACCGCACCGGCGGGCCGGGGCAGGCCGTCGCCGTAGATGTCATCGTTGATCTCGAAGTCCGCGGCGATGTTCCGCCGCAGCCTCTCCCGGCCCTCGGCCCGGCGGACCCCCGACTCGCTTCGCTCACCCGGACCGTGTGCCCCGTGCTCCCGCGCGTAGCGTTCGCCGCGCCCGTGGTGGTCCCGGAGCAGATGGGAGACCTCGTGCACCCAGACGCCCGCCAGTTCCTCCACCGGCATGCGTGCCACAAAGGCGGGGGAGACGTAGCAGCGCCAGTGCGCGTCCACCGCCATCGTCGGCACCGACCGGTCCTCGACCACATGCAGCGCGAACAACGCGGCGGCCAGGTAGGGACGGACCTTCACCGCGTGCAGCCGGGCGGCCAGAAGCTTCTCCATGTCAAGCCGGAATACGGGCTCGTCGGCGGCCCGCGCCCCTTCCGGCCCGCCCGGGACGGCCCCCGGCGCCGGCGGCACGGGGGCCCGTACCGGACGCGGCGCCGGGGGCCGGGCCATCGGTCGCGGCAGCGGGCGCTTCGCCCTGACCCCCGTCATCGGCCCGCACCCGCCGCGGCCACGGCAGTTGCCGCTGCGGTGGCCCGCCCCACCGACCGGTCCGCACGCCTGGCCAGACCGATCACCCCGGACAGCCGCTCCACCGCATCCGGCACCTCCCAGTCGTCACGCCGCAGCGCGGCGAGCGTGGCGGCCGGGCCCACCAGCAGGTCCGGAGCCCCGGTCTCCAGCGCCCGGACCAGCACCGCCCAAGCCGCCTCCCAGCGCTCCCGTTCCGGCTGTGCCCCGACCGCGGCCACCACCCCTTCCAGCGCCGCCTGACGCAGGTCGCCCCGCACCGGCAGCTCGGCGGAGCCCGGATCGGCCAGCAGTGACTCCGGGTCCGGCAGGTCCATCCGGTCCAGATGCGCGAGGAGTTCAAGCCCGGGCCCGTCCCCGACCGCGCCCCGCACCAGCAACGCCAGCACCTCCCGCGACACCGAGGCCGCCGTGCCGAACGCCAGCAAGGTCAGCGCGGCCTCCCAGCTGCGGGGCGAGGGCCAGGCACCTCCGCGCCGCGTCTCGCTGTTCGGCAGCCGGTGGATCAGCGTGGGCCGGGCCTGGAGGAATCCGCAGACCGCGCGCCGGGCGAAGGCCACCGCCTCCGGCAGCCGTTCCTGCACGAGCCGGGGCAGCTCCGCCCGGGGCCAGACCCCGCCGAGCCCCCGTACCACCACTTCCCGGTCGTGCACCCAGTGCAGATGCACGAACCGGTTGGCCAGCGGCGGGCTGAGCTCCCACCCGTCCGCTGCCGAAGCACGCGGATTCGCCGCGGCCACGATCCTCACCCCTGGCGGGAGTTGCAGTGCACCGACCCTCCGCTCCAGTACGACCCGGAGCAGCGCGGCCTGGACCGCCGGGGTGGCGGTGGAGAGCTCGTCCAGGAACAGCAGGCCCCGCCCGGCCCGTACCAGCTCCACGGCCCACTGCGGTGGCGCCATCGGCACCCCCTGCGTCTCGGGGTCGTCGCCCACGATGGGCAGCCCGGAGAAGTCGGACGGTTCATGGACGCTGGCGATCACAGTCGTCAGCGGCAGGCCGAGGGAGTCGGCGAGCTGGGTCAGGGCCGCGGTCTTGCCGATGCCCGGCTCGCCCCAGAGCAGCACGGGCAGGTCGGCCGACACGGCCAGGGTGAGGGCTTCGAGCTGCTCGTCGGGGCGGGGCTCGGTGGTGGTCGTCCGCAGGAGGGCGAGGAGGTCGTCGGCGAGGGAGAGACGGGCGGGAGCGGAGGTACGGGAAGTCATGGGCATCACCTGGAACGGGGTAGGGGACGGCGCGAACGCGCCGTGAGCAAAGGACACTTCGACGAAGTGGAAGGCGACGGCTCAGCCGGTCAGGGCGTCACGGGGGCGGGTCAGGCTGCCGCGCTTGCGCCGCATGGCGCGAGGCATACGGAGATCGGGGCGAGGACGCCGCTGCGACGCCCTGTCCACACCGGCAGCCGGGTGCACGGCGACCAGCCCGGAGCGGAAGAGGCCGTGGTCTACGCGCCGGGCCACGGCCGACTCCAGTGCCTCCCGGAGCGGCCCGTCACGCAGCAAGGCATTGGGCCCGAGCAGCCCTTCGACCACCGCCAGCGCACCGGCCACATCGCCGTGCCCCAGCCGTTCCCGTACCGCGGGCAGCGCCTCGGGACTGCGGTGCGCCGCGTCGATCGCCCGCAGGCAGGGCAGCGGTGGCCCGCCGAGTGCCACCAGCAGCTCCTCGCGGCGCAGTTGGTCCGCGCCGTGATCGACGGCAGTCAGCACCCCGTCCCGCAGCGCGATCCGGTGCACCTCGCCCCGGCACTCCACCCGGTGCGGATCACGGGACCCGGGTTCGGCAACTGGCGACGGCGCCCACGTTGCGTACGGTGCCAGCATCGGGGCGACCAGCGGATGCAACCGCCCGACCGTGACCAGCCCGGCGCCCAGCAGCTCCAGATCCGGCAGGACCCGGGCCGCCGCCTCCGGCAGCACCGGAAGCGCGGCGACCTCCTGCGGGGCCGGCACCTCACGCAGCATCGGGGCGTGGCTGTCGTCGGGAGCGACGAGTTCGAGCACGGCGCTGCTCCGCGCCGCGAGCCGGACGGTGAACGCCCCACGAGGACTGCGCCCCTCGGCGCGCAACAGCAGCTCGGCTTCGGCGGCCCAACGCGCCACCGCCCAAGGGGAATCGTCCCCGACGGCACACCGCGACCCCAGCTCACCGCTGCGTCCGGCATCCCAGAGATGCCGGTGCAGATCGAGCCGGAAACGCCGGTCGGGATGCGGGTGCGGGTGATGACCGGGGTCGCTCCCGGATCCGTCCCACAACGCCAGGGACATCCGCTGCCCGGCATCCGCCCAGGCCGGCGGTGTCCGTACCACCAACTGCAGTGGTGTGTCGCCGGAACCAGTCCCCGGGTAGCGGGCCAGACAGACGGTGAGGCCGGGACGGAGCAGCCCGTCAGGGGCACTACGGGGCATGTGCCAGCGCAGCAGATCCGGCGCCAGCAGGCGCAGATCCGCGCGAAGGCGGGTGGCAAGACCGGTGCCGTGGCGACGGCCCACGGCGCGCAGATCGAGATCGACATCGATCCGGGCAGCGGCGCAGGCCCCCGCCCAGTCGCCGACCGCACGCCGTGCGGTCGCGGTCTCGATCATGGACGGTGGCACGGCGTACTCACGCACGCGCTGCCACATCAGCAGTCGGGACGGAAACTCGTTCGCGAAGTGATGTGCCATCAGCACTCACCCTGAGCGAACGATTCCCCCAATCCGAACGAGGAGAAGTTCATCATCGCGGGCATCGTAACCGCACCGTTGGCGATCTGTCAGTCCCATTGACTCGCGCGGACGCGGACGATCAGGTGCGGAGGGCCGCGTCGAGGTACTGCCGCACCGGCTCGAAGAGCCCGTACGGCACGTACCGCGGGATCTCACCGAGGGCGACCCACGCGAGCTCGGCCAGTTCCTCGGCGTCCCCCACGCGGGCGGTGCCGCTCAGCACTTCGCAGGCCGTGTAGGACATCAGCCGTCCGGTGTCCGGGTGGACCCGCTCGCCGAGCTGTTCCACGGGGACCACCTCCAGGCCGGTCTCCTCCCGGGTCTCCCGCACCGCGGCCGCTTCGCCTGTCTCGCCGGGCTCGACCTCTCCGGCCGGGAACTGCCAGGAGAGCCGCCCCTCGCCGACCCGTCGGCGCACCAGCAGCACACGGCCCTCATGCACGACGACGGCGGCGGCGACACCCGGCCGTCCGTCCAGGTCCTGATGCGTCATGTCCGCTCCTCCGGGAGTCAACGAGCGCCTTGAGGCAGGTCCGTTGGGCGTCGTCATGAATCATCCACCCGCGGGGTGCCGCTGCGGCAGGAGCGGCAGCGGCCCGGTCCCGGAGCGCGGAAGGCGCGGTCGCAGAGGTCGCAGTTCTGGAGCGGGTCGGGGGGTGGCGGTGGTGCCGTGCCGGCCGGCAGCGGGGGCGGCAGCAGCGCGGTGAGGCGGTGGGCGAGGAAGCCGGCCGGGTGGTGCAGGGTTTCGGGTGGCAGGCCGCTGGTGAGGGCGTGCCGTACCGCGTCGGGGGCCGTTCCGCGTTCCAGCCAGGCGGCGACGGCGGGGGCGAGCCGTCGTACGTCCCGTTCGGCGAGGGTCAGTCGCGGTTCCTGTACGCGCAGGCCGCTGAGCAGGTCGGCGGCGATGCGGTGGAGGTCGGGGGCGTACGCCGTGGGGGTGGGGAGCGGGCGCCGTACCGGGGCCGACCGTGGTGCGGGTGCGGGTGCGGGTGCGGGTGCGGGCGGTTCGGCGGGCGGCTTCGGGGCCGGTTCCGGTCTCGCGACGTCCGCCGCCTCGGCCGCGGTCACCGCCTCACGCGCCCGCTGGGCGGCGACGGCCGCCGGGTTGTTGTATGCGTAAGTGACCGTCGTCCAGGTGCCGTCCGCCAACGGCTGCCGTACGCGCGCCAGGTACCCGTGCTTCTCCAGCTCCCGGAGCGCCTCGGCGAACCGGTCGCGCCCCTCCGGGAACCTGTCCGCCAGGCTGCGGATGTCCACCCGCGATCCGTCCCGCAGCGACAGGATGTGGACGGCGAGACCGATCGCCATGCACGACAACTCGCGGTGCTGGGCGAGATGGTTGCCGACGACCGTGAAGTCGGACGTGTGTGCAGCGATCACCTTGGTGACGCCGCGGCTCGGTCGGTGAACCTGCCCCTCAGCACACTCGGGCGCGTTAAGCTGCGGTACAGCCATCGGGAAGGTCCTGCTTCCTGGGTGGTGAGGCCCTCGTTCGGGATGCCAGTCCCGGCCGGGGGCCGTCGCATATGCCGTGGCATATGCACGAGTTGGTCGGTGCCGACCTTGCCCTGAGCATCGCGCGGAAATCCAGCCAACCGGGTCACGATCACCCGAGTGAGTGACCAGGGGCTCGAGCTCACCACTGTGGGGTGGGAGTTCACCACGGTGGCGTGGGGCGGGTTCTTTCGCCCGGTTCTTTGCTCTCTTGGCGCCTGCGCCACCGGATCCTGGGTCGCCGGTGCGCAGGTCACCGATGCCTGGGTTTCCGGGCTTCGGCGAGGGAGGCGCCGGCGAACTCCCCTTGCGGAGCCCGGACACCTGGGGCGAGTGTCACTGACACGCGGACGAAGGCAGGGAGCATGACCACGCCGACCAGTCAGCATGTCGACCAGGACCTCATCAAGGCGGCAACCCGCGTCGCCCGCACGCGCTGCCGGGGCGAAAACCACACCGTGGCCGCCGCGGGCCGCGCCGTGGACGGACGGATCGTCACAGCGGTGAACGCCTACCACTTCACGGGCGGTCCCTGCGCCGAACTGGTGCTCGTCGGCGCGGCAGCAGCCCAGGGTCTCCATGAGCTGGACACGGTCGTCGCCGTGGGCTACCGCGAGCGCGGGGTCGTTCCTCCGTGCGGACGGTGCCGTCAGGTCCTTCTCGACCATTTTCCCGCGCTCAAGGTCATCGTCGGCGAAGGCGACCGCATCCGGACCGTCCGCATCGCCGAGTTGCTGCCGGAAAGCTACGTCTGGGCGGACCACCAGCTCGGGGACGAGTGATCACTGGCCCACCCGGCCGTCGATCCGCTCGCGCAGAAGGTCGGCGTGGCCGCAGTGCCGTGCGTACTCCGAGATCTGTGCCACCAGTAGGTCGCGGAGCTGCACGTCCCCACCCGGTCGGGCGCCGAGGTCGGCGAAGCCGGCGATGAACCGGTCCGTCACCTCCATCTCGTCCCGCCACTGACGCCAGGCGTCCTCCACGACCGCCGGGTCGGCGACCGCGCCGTTCCAGTCGCCGTCGCGATCCTCCGGGGTGCGGTAGATCCTGGGCAGGTCCTGACCGGCCTGCCGGCGAAAGTGCCGTTCGTCCTCGGCCATGTGCCGCAGCAGCCCGAGCAGGGACATGGTGGAGGGCGGTACGGAGCGCACGGCCATCTGCTCGGCGTCCAGCCCCGCGCACTTCATCTCCACGGTGAGGCGGAAGTGGCGCAGACCGTCGAGCAGCGTGCTGCGTTCGTCGACCGTCTCGGTGCTCGACTCGCGCGGATCGTCGTCCGGGTCGACCCACATGTCGGGGTGGACGGTGGAGGGGGTCCAGCGAGTTGACGCTGCTTCATCGGTGCGCTCACTAGGGTTCACTTGAGCATCCTCGTGCACATCAGCACCGTCCACCATCGGGTATCGCGCTCGCGCCGGCCCTCGCGGCAGCGGCGGCGACCGCCCGGGCGTCCATGGGCGTACGGGACCGCTCTCGGCCCACTCCGTCGTGCCCGGCACCGGCACCGGCACCGGCTCCGGCCCGCAGCGGCAGCCGGCGCCCAGGCGAAGCGCCGTTCACCGACCGGCCGGCGCGGGCTCCTTGAGCAGGCGGCGGGCGCGCAGCAGGCGGACCATGCCGTACACACGCACGGCGGTGAAAGCGAGCACCACGGCAGCCAGGCCGGCGAAGGCCAGATCACTGTCCCGCGCGGACACGTAGAGGAGCATGCCGGCGAAGGCCGTGCCGGAGACGGCGAGTACGGGCTCGCGGACCCAGAAGGGGAGGACGCGCAGAATCAGTCCGATCACGTGGGCACTTCATCAGCTCCGGGCTCGTGCGCGCTGTGATGGACCCCACGATTCCGGCACAGGAGATCACCGGCTTGCCCGCGGCGGCTCACTCGCGGGGGAGACAGGTGCAGGGGGCCGAGCGCGGTCAGGGGCCGCCCGGCCCCGGTACCGGCGCACCAGCGCGGGAACCCAGGGCGCGACGCCCACGGCGAGCAGCATCACCAGCAGCGGCAGCCGCCACCACCACGTCAGGCGCGGCTCAGGCGGCGCGGGGGTTTCGGACACCCAGGGGCGGGCGGTCTTCGACCATGCGAGGAAGGCGTCGCCGATGGGGATCAGGCCGAAGGCGTACCGCTTGGTCCACGGGGTGCCGACCGGTGCGCCCAGCAGCTCGCTGAGGCTGGTCAGGCCCTCGGCGAGCGGGGCGTCGCCGTGGACCTGGGCAGCACCCGCCGTGACCACCGAGGCGGAGAGGCTCACGCCCAGGGGGAGGGGGCCTGAGTCCACGTCGGCGGGGCCGTCCAGGCCGTCGGGGTACTCGCGGACCGCCGGACCCAGGGCGAGCGGCCTGGTCACGTAGCGGTCGCGGAAGCGGGCGTACTGCTCGTCCGCGAAGGACGGGTCGATGTCGACCAGGAAGCGCTGGATCATGCTCTGCGAGGTGGCCCTGGCCACCTCGGCCGGGGCGCCGGTCGCGAGCTCCACGCGGTGCGGCAGCAGGCCGGTGCGCGGGTCGAGACGGTCCCGTACCGCCCGGAGCCAGCGGTCGGCGGTTCCCGCGAACCGGGGCGGCAGCAGCTTGTCGTGCAGCCTCAGCGAGGCCATCGCCACCGTCGAGTCCACCGGCCATGCCTGGCCGGGGTAGGCGGCGAGATACGGAGACGACTTCGAGGCGTCGAAGGCCGCGCCGAGCGCCGCCGAGTCGGCCGTGAACCGGTGCACCTCGGCCGGGTCGCGGCGTGCGACCGGTTGCAGGCTCAGGACGCCGCCGCGCAGCCAGTTCGTCCAGCCCCGGTAGAAGACGCCGTACGACGGGACGAGATCCGCGCTGAACGGGGCGCGGCCCGGCGGCGAGTCCAGCCGTGCCAGCACCCAGCGGGCCTCCCGCAGCGCTTCGGCCCGGGTCGCGTCGCCTTCCGGCTTCCGCATCCCGAGCTCGACCCAGGTCAGCCCGTACAGCGCGTGCAGGAAGAAGTACCCCTCGGGAAAGAGCTGCTGCGCCTCGTCACCGGCCCCGTCGTCCAGGGCCGTCCGCAGGAACGCCAGCTGCCGCTGGACCCCCGGGGGTTCCCCGGTCGTGCCGCCCGTCGCGGGGGCGATCAGGCGCACCGTGCCGAGCAGGGCGCAGAGGCTGACGGCGCAGGCGATCACGCGGCGCGTCCACAGCAGTGCCGTCCGGTGCCGATGCCGTCGTGGTGATCGTTCCCCCGTCATGCGCCCCGAGCCTACCTACGCCCTCGCGGCAGGGGCCCGGACCCCTGTGGAAGCATGGGAACATGACCAGCACCGTCATCACCAACATCGGCGCCCTCGTCACCAACGACCCCGCCGCCGGCGACGGCCCCCTCGGGCTGATCGGAAACGCCGCCCTGGTCATCGACGGTGACACCGTCGCCTGGACCGGCGCCGCCGCCGACGCGCCTGCCGCCGACGAGGGGTACGACGCGGGCGGGCGGGCCGTGATCCCCGGATTCGTGGACTCGCACTCGCACCTGGTCTTCGCAGGTGACCGCACCCAGGAGTTCAATGCCCGGATGTCCGGTCGTGCCTACTCCGCGGGGGGGATCCGCACCACCGTCGCCGCCACCCGTGCCGCCAGCGACGAGGACCTGGAGGGCAACCTCACCCGGTATCTGGGAGAGGCGCTGCGGCAGGGGACAACGACCTTCGAGACCAAGAGCGGTTACGGGCTGACCACCCACGACGAGGAGCGGGCGCTCCGTATCGCCGCCCGGCACACCGACGAGGTCACCTACCTCGGCGCTCATGTCGTGTCCCCGGACTACGCCGACGACCCCGCCGGGTACGTCGCCCTTGTCACGGGCGAGATGCTGGACGCCTGCGCGCCGCACGCCCGCTGGGTGGACGTGTTCTGCGAGAAGGGCGCCTTCGACGGGGACCAGGCCCGCGCGGTGCTGAAGGCGGGCATGGCCAAGGGGCTCATCCCGCGTGTCCACGCCAATCAGCTCACCTACGGCCCGGGGGTCCAGCTCGCCGTCGAGCTCGGCGCGGCGTCCGCCGACCACTGCACGCATCTCACGGACGAGGACGTGGACGCGCTCGCGAACGGCGACACCGTGGCCACCCTGCTCCCGGGTGCCGAGTTCTCCACCCGTGCCGAGTGGCCGAACGCCCGCAGGCTGATCGACGCGGGGGCGACGGTCGCGCTGTCCACGGACTGCAACCCCGGCTCGTCCTTCACGTCGTCCGTGCCGTTCTGCATCGCCCTCGCCGTGCGCGACATGGGCATGACCCCGGATGAGGCCCTCTGGTCCGCCACGGCCGGCGGCGCCGCCGCCCTGCGCCGCACGGACATCGGGCGACTCACCCCGGGCTCCCGCGCGGATCTCGCCCTCCTCGACGCGCCGTCGCATGTGCATCTCGCGTATCGCCCGGGTGTGCCGCTGGTCAGCGAGGTGTGGCGGCGGGGTGCTCGAGTGGTCTGACCGCGCACGCCGGGTGGCCTGCCCGGCCGTCGGTTGGTGCGGCCGGTGGCAGCCTGAAAGACTCGCCGTGTGATTATCGAACGCGCGTACGCACATGTGGCCGGGCAGGAAGACGAGGCGTGGCCCTGGTCCGTGCCCTGCGTGCGGGCGCTGCTGGCGGACGGGCTGTGCTTCACCGCGCCGGTGACTTTCCTCGTCGGTGAGAACGGCTCGGGCAAGTCGACCCTCGTCGAGGCCCTCGCCGAGGGCTTCGGGCTGGACCCCTGGGGCGGCTCGCACGACTGGCGCTATGCCAGTCACCGCTCCAAGTCGGCACTGGGCGAGCGGATACGCTTCGACGCCGCGCCGCGAGGTCAGCGCATGCTGGGGAGCTGGTCGGCACGGAAGGGATTCTTCCTGCGGGCCGAGACGGCGCTGGACGCGCTGGACCGGGAGGGGTTCGCGCCGGATTCCGTGAGCCATGGTGAGGGCTTTCTCGCCGCGTTCCGGGGGAAGTTCCTCCAGCCGGGGCTGTATGTGATGGATGAGCCGGAGGCGGCGCTCTCCTTCACCTCCTGTCTGGAGCTGATCGGCTGTGTCGACCAGCTCGCGAAGGCCGGGGGGCAGGTCATCTGCGCCACCCACTCCCCGCTGCTGACCGCGATGCCGGGTGCCGACATCATCGAGGTCGGTGACCACGGTATGCGCCGGGTGGCCTGGGGCCAGCTGTCCCTGGTCGACCACTGGCGCCGTTATCTCGCCGACCCGCAGTCCTATCTGCGGCACATCCTCGACTGAGGAGCTGTTGACCTTCCGCTGAGCGGCAGCACCCGTCGCTGAACGACTCATTCGTACCGCTGGTCACGGGTTGACCGTCTCACCCTGTCCCGGGAGGTTTTCGGCCGGTACCGTCCTGTCCGGGGAAGCTCAGGGGGAGACCGGGGGGTCGAGTTGAGCGGTTCGAGCGGTCTGCACGCGCGTGTCATCAAGCCGGAGGAGCTGGGCGGGACCGAGTGCGAGTCCTGGCGTGAGCTGCGCGCCGAGTCCGGGGCTCCCGCCAATCCGTTCATGGAACCCGAGTTCACCCTCGCCGTCGCGGCTGTGCGGCCGCGCGCGCGGGTCGCGGTGATCGAGGAGGGCGGGAGCCCGGCCGGCTTCTTCCCCTACGAGAAGGGGCCCTTCGGGCAGGGCCGTGCCATCGGGCTCGGGGTCTCCGACTGCCAGGGCCTGGTGCTGCGGCCCGGGGTGCGGCTGTCGGCGCGGGAGCTGTTGCGCTGCTGCTCGCTGGCCACCTGGGAGTTCGACAACCTGGAGGCCGGTCAGACGCTGTTCCTCCCGGACAGCGACGAGGAGTTCGGCTCGCCCGTGATCGACATCGGCGGGGGTTTCGCCGCGTACGAGGAGCACCTGCGGCGGCACGCGCCCAAGTTCCACCGGACCACGGCGGCCAAGGAGCGCAAACTCGCCCGGCAGACGGACGCCGGCGCGTTGCGGTTCGTCTTCGACGAGCGCGATCCGGCCGCGCTGCGCACCCTCATGGAGTGGAAGTCCGCTCAGTACCGCAGGACGGGCCGCCGAGACCGCTTCGCCCAGGACTGGATCCGCGCGCTCGTGCGGCGGCTGCACGAGATCCGCACGCCGGGCTGTTCCGGGGTGCTGTCCGTGCTGTACGCGGCGGAGCGGCCGGTCGCCGCGCACTTCGGGCTGCGTTCGCGCACGGTGCTGTCCTGTTGGTTTCCCGCGTACGACACCGACTTCGCCAAGTACTCGCCGGGGCTGATCCTGCATCTTCGGATGGCGGAGGCCGCGGCGTCCGAGGGCATCGGGATGCTCGACCTGGGGCGGGGCGCCGCCGAGTACAAGGACTCGCTCAAGACCGGCGAACTCCGCGTCCACGGCGGCTCGTCGACACGGCCAGGGGCCCGGGCCGCGCTGCACCGGCTGAGCCGGGAGCCCGTCCGGCGCGCCCACAGCTACGTACGCGACAGACCACGGCTCGCCCAGCACGCCCAGCGGGCACTGAAGCAGTTCGGCCGGCTCCGGGTCCAGTGAGGGGAAACGCATGTTCCAGGTCGCCGAACTCGATCTCGACGGTGCCCGTTCCGAGCTGCGGCCCGCTCCGGGAGCGCCGCCCGTCGTCGCCGGCGAGGTGTTCGTGCTCGTACGCCTGCGAGGGCGGCCCGTCGCCAGCCTCACCGGGACCGTGCCCGAAGGCGCCGACCCGGCCACCGTACTCGCCGGGCTGGCCCGGCAGCGGCTGGACGAAACCGCCGGCGGCACACCGCCCCCCCGGCCTCCCCGCCGTGAACCACCGCCCGCCAGCGTGGTCGTCGCCACCCGCGAGCGGCCCGGCCGTCTCGCGACCGCTCTCGACTCGCTGCTCGCCCAGGACCACCCGGACTTCGGGATCGTCGTCGTGGACAACGCACCCCTCACCGACGCCACCCGGGATCTCGTCACCCACACGTACGCGGGCCGGGTTCACTACGTGCGCGAGCCCCTACCCGGTCTCGCCGCCGCGCACAACAGGGGCATCGCCGCAGCCGGCGGAGCCGTGCTCGCGTTCACGGACGACGACGTGATCGCCGACCCGCACTGGCTCAGCGCGCTCAGCGCGCCGTTCGCCGGAGATCCCCGTATCGGCTGTGTGACCGGTCTGATCCTCCCCGCACGGCTCACCACACCCGCGCAGATACTGCTCGAGAGCCACGGCGGCTTCGCCAAGGGCTTCACCGCCCGCACCTGGGACCCGGCCCGGCCGCCCGCCGCCACCGCCGAGCCGCTGTTCCCCTTCACTGCCGGGCGCTTCGGATCCGGCGCCAGCATGGCCTTCCGTGCCGACGCGCTGCGCGCCGTCGGCGGGTTCGACCCGGCCACGGGTACCGGGACGCCCGCACGGGGCGGGGACGATCTCTACGCCTTCGTGCGGATCCTGGCCGCCGGGCACCGGCTGCACTACACCCCCGACGCCGTCGTCTGGCACCACCACCGGGAGACCCCGCAGGACCTGCGCCTTCAGGCGTACGGCTACGGCGCCGGGCTCACGGCCTACCTGACCGCCCTCGTGGCCCGCCGCCCCGCGCTGCTGCCCGCGCTGCTCGCGCGGTTGCCGCGCGGCCTCTCCCACGCCCGTGCGATGACCGCCCGGCGGGGAGACGGGCAGGGCGGGGTGCCGGGAGAGCACGACGCCCGGCAGCACGCGTGGCCCCGGGAGCTGTCCCGGCTGGAGCGCCGGGGCATGCTGTACGGGCCCCTCGGCTATCTGCGCGCCCGTCGGCGGGTACGAGGGCTGCCGCTGCCCTGGAGGACCGGGGAGGCGACGCGATGAACGGTGGAAGTGTGCCGGTGTCCGCCCGTGTTCCCGTGCTGCTCTACCACGCCGTGATGGAGGACCCGCCCGGCTGGATCGCCGAATTCAGCGTCACGCCAAGGGACTTCGCCGCCCAGCTCGATGCCGTCCGGGCCAGCGGGCGGACCCCGGTGACCATCAGCGCCCTCACCGACCATCTCCGCGGCCGGGGCGCGCCGCTGCCGCCCCGGCCCGTGCTGCTGACCTTCGACGACGGCTTCGCCGATCTGCCGGGCCCCACGGCCGAGGCACTCGCCTCCCGCCACCTGCCCGCCACCGCCTACCTCACCACCGGCGCCATCACCCCGGGGCTGCGCAGCCTGCTGCCGCCCGCCCCGATGATGAGGCTGGCCCAGGCGCCGCTGCTGGAGCAGTACGGCATGGAGGTGGGCGGGCACACCGCCACCCATCCGCAGCTCGACACCCTCGGCCCCCGGCGCCTGCGGCACGAACTGCGCCACTCCAAGGCGGTCCTGGAGGACACCCTGGGCCACGAGGTGCGGCACCTGGCCTATCCGCACGGCTACAACAGCCGCGTTGTACGCCGCGCCGCCCGCGCCGCCGGATACGAGTCAGCCGTCGCCGTACGCCACGCGCTCAGCTCGGAGCGGGACGAGGCCTACCGCATCGCCCGGCTGATCGTGCGGCGCGGGCACACCGTGGCCGACGTCGAGGCGTGGATGGAGGGCACGGGAGCGCGGGTCGCGCCGTACCCGGACTCGCTGCCGACGATGGGGTGGCGGCTGTGGCGGCGGGCGCGGACGGCGGTGAGAGGCCCGGAGTTCGCCGGATGAGACATGAGCCCGGTGCCTGCCTATCAGTTGCGTACGCGTGCGAGAGCGGTGCAAATGCGCACCAGATTCCTATAATTCACTCAAGGGGGCAGCGGCGTGACGAGCCGCGACCACATCCGTGGGGGGAGTCGCGCCGTGCAGCAACGTGTGCCCACAGCGGTCACCGGTAGCGCCGTGCTGCCGCCGCCCCCCGCCGCACGGCGGCGCGGCCTCGCCCGGCCGACCGGCCGCCCCCAGACCCTGTTCAGCTGGCTGCCGCTGCTGGTGGCCGCGGGCCTCTGGCTGTACGCCGTGCCCCGCACCGACCTCCGCGACATCGGCGACTACGGTCTGCTCGACCGCTTCCCGCCCGCCTACTACGGCGCACTGGCCGTGCTCACGGCGGGCTTCCTGGTCACACTGCGGCGCGCCGGGACCGCTCCCTGGTGGCCTGCCGGGTACAGCCTGGCGATGCTCGTCGCGCTGAAGGCGCCGCCCGCGCTGCTCTACGACTCCGTGCGCTACGCCTGGGCGTCCAAGCACGACGCCGTGATCACCCGCATCCTGACCGAGGGCGCGGTCCATCCCACCGCCGAGCTGTCCGGCGGGATGTCCGCGTACGACCAGTGGCCCGGGTTCTTCTCACTCAACGCGGCGCTGGTGCGGGCCTTCGGCGTGGACGCGGCCGCCTCGTACATCAACTGGGCCCCCGTCGCACTGGGTGTGCTCACCCTGCCGGTGCTCGTGCTGGTCTACCGCACCTTCAGCGACGACTGGCGGCTGGTGTGGACGGCGGTGTGGATCTTCCAGCTCGCCAACTGGGTGGGGCAGGACTACCTCTCTCCGCAGGGTTTCGCGTATCTGCTCTATCTCGCCGTGCTCGCCGTGGTCGTACGGCACTTCGTGAAGCCGGGCTCCGCCGGGCGGCTGCGCGACCGGAGCAGGCTCGACCCGGCAGCCGCGGCCGTGCCGCCGCCCACCGGGGCCCGGCAGCGGGCGGTCGCCGTCGCGATCGTCGCCCCGCTGATCGGGGCGATCAACGCATCCCACCAGCTCACCCCGGTGATGCTGTGCGCCACGCTGGCCGTGCTCTGCCTCAGCCGCCGCTACCGCAACTGGGGGTTGCTCGCCGTCACCGTCCTGATCATGGTGGTCTGGGACCTCACCATGGGACGGGTGCTGTTCCTGGAGACGCTCGGCACGCTGCGCGCCTCGGCGGGCGATCTGCTGTCCAACTCCCGCGCGGGATACGCGGGTGAGCCGACCGGCCCGGGGCCCGAGCTGGTGGGCGCCGCCAATATCGCCATGGTGGGCGTCCTGGCGGTGCTCGCCGGTACGGCGGTGCTGCTGCGCCGCAGGCTGACCCGCAGTGCGCTGCCGCTGCTACTGGCCGCGGCGGCGCCGGTGCCGATGTTCGCCGTCAACGACTACGGCGGCGAAATGCTCTTCCGTGTCTACCTTTTCGGGCTGCCCGGCACCGCCTTCTTCGCCGCAGCAGCGCTCGTCCCGGCAGCGGCCGGCAGCGGCCGGGCCCGCATCGCCGCCCGCCGCACCGCGCTGGTCGCCCTGCCGCTCGCGCTCACGGCCCTGCTGGCCGGATTCCTGCCGTCGTACTACGGCAAGGAAGGCATGCACTACGCACCGCCCGCCGAACTCGCCCTGACCAGAAGGGCCTACGACCGCGCGCCGGAGGGGGCGCTGATCCTCGCCACGACTGGCTCCTTCCCCGGCGCGTACTACCGCTACGACCACTACGAACGCTGGTTCTTCACCGAGCAGGACATCCCGGAGAACCTGCGGATGCTCAAGGACCCGGCGGGTTATCTGGCGCGGGGGATCCCCGAGGGACGGCCCGCCTATGTGATCCTCACGCCGACCCAGGAGAAGGCGGTCACGGGTGAGGGCTACCTGCCGCCCGGTGGCTTCGCCGAGTTGAAGGCCGCGCTCAAGCAGTCCCCGCTCTTCCGCGTGGTCGAGGAGAGCGAGCACGGCTTGGTTCTCGTGCACGGCATCCGCTGACGGGAAGAGCCGGGAAGGGCCGGAAGAGCCGGAAGAGCCGGAAGAGCCGGGAAGAGCGAGGAAGGGCCAGGAGAAGCCGGGGGAGCCGGCGAGACCCAGGAGCATCTGATGACCGTGACAGGGAGATCACCATGCGGGCTGTGCACGCCATGAAGCCGAACCACCTCGGGCTCAGAACGGCCCTGGCCGCCTCCGGCTGGATCGCCCTCGCCGCGACCGCGCTGCCCGGCGGTTCGCCGCTGCGCTGGATCCCGGTCATGGCCTTCACCGTCATCGGACCCGGGCTCGCACTGCTGTATCCGCAGCCGGACGGCGGGGGACTGCGGCCGGGGGCACGGCTCGAGGCGCTGGCGCTCGCGGCCCCGGTCAGCCTCTCGCTGGGCGTGCTCACGGCCACCTCGCTGCTGCTCGTACGGACCTTCTCCGCCACGGCCTTCCTGGTGTCGCTCGCCTGCTTCGCCACACTCGCCGCCGCGCTGCCAGGGCTGCCGCTGCCCGCTGCCACCAGGGGAGCGGTCGAACGGACACACGCGACACCGGACCCCGGACCCGGGAGCGGTGGATGACGGGGCCGCACCTCGCACGCTCCGGTGGCACGAGGAGTACGTACGCCGCCGTCGTCCTCGCCACCATCGGTGCGCTGCTCGCCGGTCTCGGGATGTGGATCGCACACGGAGACGGGAAGGAGGACGACCCCGGCTCCCCGGGGGGCCGTGCCCTGCCCGGCGACGCGGCATCCGGCGCGCTCCCCCAGGGCTCCTGCGCGCCCACAGAGCAGCTGGAGCCCCGCTGCGGGGCCTGGTGGGGCGCCTATGTCCCGTACGCCCCCAGCGGCTCGCTCACCGAAGCGGTGTACGCGTTCGAGGAGAAGATCGGCCGCAGGCTCGATCTCGTCTACAACTACCACGACATGTCCCGCACCCCGCTGGACGGCGAGCTGCTCACCCCCGACGAGCAGGAGCTGGGCCGGGACCGGCTGCTGATGCTGGCCTGGGAGTCCACCGTGTGGACCGAGCCGCACCACGCCAACTGGACGGAGACCCAGCTCGGCTGGAAGAACATCGCCTCCGGAGCGTATGACCGCGACATCATCGACCCGCAGGCACGGCGGCTGAAGGCGTACGGCAAGCGCCTGTTCCTCTCCTTCGACCAGGAGACCGACTTCCGCATCAGGGAAGGCGCGGGCACTCCCGAGGAGTTCGTCGCCGCCTACCGCCATCTCCACGACCGGTTCCGCAGCCTGGGTGTCGACAACGTGGTGTGGGTGTGGACCGTTTCCGGCTACCTCGGCAACGCCGAGTTGATGAAGCGGCTCTATCCGGGTGATGACTACGTGGACTGGATCGGCATGGACCAGTACAACTACTACCTCTGCCACAAGTCCCCGGACTGGCTGGACTTCGACCGCAGCCAGCGCCCCTCCTACGACTGGCTGCGCGAGCACGTCTCCGACCGCAAGCCGCTGATGCTCGCGGAGTTCGCCACCGCGCCCGATCCGGTGCGGCCCCAGCGCCAGCGCGACTGGTACGCCCGTGTCCCCGAGATCGCCCCGACGCTGCCCCGGGTGCGGGCGCTGGTGCACTGGAACCGCGCGGTTCCGGGCCCGGGCTGCGACCTCACCGTCAACGACGGCCCTGGGCTCGAGGGTTACCGGATCGCCGGTCGGGACGGCTACTTCGGACAGCCCGTCCCGACCCGCTGACACCACCCCTGAGAGTGCGATACGCCAGCGAGACCACGGTCACCGCCGCGCAGCCCAGAGACATCGGCAGCGGGGCCGCCGCGAAGGCGTCCTGAGCCGCCCAGCCCACCACGGCGAGCACCCACAGCGCGCCCGCCGTGAACCGGGCGGGCACGGCGACGGCGGCCAGCGACAGGGCCACAAGTCCCAGGCACAGCAACTGGAGCACGAACGGCAGCACCGCGAGCACGTCGCCCCGGGGCAAGGACTCCAGACTGTCGAAGGAGTCCAGGAGGCCCAGGGACTCCAGCCAGGGGCCATGCGCGGGCCGTGGCCGGACTCCGAGCAGCGGCGGGGCCGTGTGCAGGGCGGCCACGGTGGTCAGCAGCGCGGTGGTGACCAGCTCCGGGCACAGCCGCCGCAATGACAGCGCCGCGACGTACACCACGATCAGCAGCACGCCCGCGGCGACGGTCACCGGAGGCAGCGCGTGGAGCAGCTCGGTCCCGGACAGCCGCCCGGGGCCGATACCGTCCGCCCGGATGAGCGGTGCCCAGAACAACGCGGCGGCGAGCACCAGCAGCAGCCACAGGCAGGCGGCCGGCCGGAAGCCGGCGTCCCGGCCCGCTGCGGCCGCCTCGTGGGCAGCCCGCTGATCCGCGGCCTGGCGCGCCCAGGCCGTCCCGTACTCCGGTACGCGCCGCGGCCGCGCGACACGGCCCGGACGCGGCGCCCGGCCCGCCAGCGCGGCCCTGACCCCCGGTGCCGAGGCGAGGGCCGTCACCGTCATGGACAGCAGCACCGCGAGCCCCGCGCCCGAGATCCCCACGGGCCCGAGCAGCAACGCCGTACTCCCCAGTACCAGCGCGCACATGACTCCCTGGAGCACCGCCAGTACGCCTGTGCGTCCCTGGACCCGCAGCACGCCTATGTACAGCTCGACCACGACCCGGGGCAGCGCCGCCGCGGCCAGCAGCCGCAGCACCGTGGTGCCGTGCTCGGCGTAGTCCGGTCCGAACGGGGCGAGGATCTGCGGGGCGAACACCACGAGGACGAGCACCACGGGCACCAGCAGCAGCGCCATCCTGCGCAGCGCCCCCCGTACGCCACCGGCCAGGCTCTCCGGGCTGTGCGAGGCGTGCGCGGTCAGCGACGCGGCCATGTTGATGGCCATGAACTCCATGGTGCCGCCGACGGTGTACGCGATGTAGAAGAAGCCGTTGTGCGCGGCATCGAACCGCACGGCGACCATCACCGGCACCAGATTGATCATCGCCAGCGAGAACAGCGCGCCGACCGAGTCCCCCGCCAGGAACCGCCCGACGGCCCGCAGCCGCGGCGGTTCGCGGTCGTGGTCGGCCGCCGCCTGGCGCGGGATCAACCTGTGGAACACCAGCCAGCCCAGCGGCAGCACGGACAGCGCGATGGCCGCCGCCCAGGAGACGAACACCCCCAGCACCGGCACGGCGGTGGCGAACACGACGAGCAGCAGCAGCTTGCCCAGCGAGAACACGGCGTTGCCGACGGGCACCCAGACCGCCTTGCGCAGCCCGGTCAGCACCCCGTCCTGGAGGGTCAGCAGCGCCCAGCCGACACAGGCGGCGGTGAAGACCAGTCCGGCAGTCGGACCGTGCAGGGGCGCGTAGGAGGGCCCCCACAGGTCGAGCGTGAGGAGGAAGCCCGCGCACACCAGGCACACGACGGCGGAACTGACCGCGTACGCACGCCACACCAGCCCGGCCGTGGCCCGCCCGGCCCTGGGCACGTACCGCACCACGGCACCGATCATCGTGGTGGCGGTGACCGATGCGAGCAGCCGCATCGCCGCGATAGCGGCGGAGCCCTGCCCGACCGACTCCTCGGTGTAGTACCGCGCGGCCACCAGCCAGAACCCGAGCCCGAGCGCCGCCGATACGCCGGTCGACAGCATCAGCGCATAGGCGTTGCGGAACATGGAGTCCCCGCCGCCCTGCCGGGTGCCCGGGGCGGTCTTCCCGGCGACCTCCGGCGCAGCCGCGCCGCTTCCGCGTCCGCTCAGTCTCGCGGTCTCAGCCACCGGTCCCGTCCCGGTGCGGGCCGGTCTTCCCGGATGCCTGCCCGTCGGGGGCCCCGTCGGCGGGGCGGATGCCCTCCTCGTGCAGCACCGCCAGGATCCGTGCCGCCTTCAGCGGGTCGGCGGGCAGGGCGTGGCGGGCGAACCAGCGGGCGGGACCGGGGTTCGGGGACGGGTCCGTGAACAGCTCGGATGCGTAGTCGTCGAGCGGCGGGTCGTAGAGATAGCCGGTGGTGATGCGGCGGCGCGCCAGGGCCGCGATGGCCGCGTCCCGGTCGGCCACCAGGAGCGGGACGCGGAACAGTGGTTGTACGGGGCCGGGCCCCTGCGCCCCCCACGGGCTGTCCAACAGCCTTCGCGTGCCGTCCAGATGGGCCGCCAGGCGTTCGTCCAGACGGTCGAGGAGCCGGGCTGTGCGCCGCAGCCGTGCCTGTCCCGGCGCGATCCGGTAGTCGTGCAGATCGACCCGCACCCAGGAGTGGAACGGTCCGAGCGCCGGGGCCCCGGCGACCGCCCGCTCCAGCTCAGCGGCGCGCAGCGGCATACGTATCTCCCGGCGCTCCTCCATCCCGAGCAGCCGCATCACCGCCCGCGCCGCGCGCACCAGCCGCAGTCCGCGTACCCCTGCCTCCGCGTACGGCCGCAGGACGTAGGCGAGTTCGGATGCCGCACGTGCCGGCAGGAGCAGATCGTCGCGGGCCTCTTCGAGCGCTGCGCGCCGTGCCGGGTCGGCGACGGTCAGGAAGCCGCCGGTCCCGGCCGCGGTGTGCTTGGAGAGCGAGAACACCGACGCGTCGCCGTAGTCGCCGACCGGCCGCCCGTCAGCCACCCGTGAGCCGATCGCGTGCGCCGCGTCCTCGATCAGCGGGATGCCCAGCGCGTCACAGCGGGCGCGCAGCCCGGGCGCCGGTTCGGGGTTGCCGTAGAGGTTCGTGGTGAGTACGGCGGAGAGGCCCCGCCACACCGGGTCGGGGACGGCCGCCGTGTCGATGGAGCCGTCCCGGGCGCGCAGTGGCGCCTGTACCGGCCGCAGTCCGGCCGCGAGCACCACGAAGAAGACGACGTCGTCGTTGACGGGCGACATCAGCAGCCGCCCACCGGGTCTGCACCAGTGACGCAGCGCCAGGTACAGCCCGAAGCGGCACGACGGCACGTACAGGCACTCCCTGCCGGTGCGGTCGCGCATCCACGCGTCCAGTGCCCCGTTGATCGCCATATGGCCCCCCTGCACCCCGGGCTCAATGTGGCGCATTCCGGACCGCACCGTCAATAAGGCGGAAGGGCCCATCCCTTGACGGAATGGACCCTTCGGGAGCCTTCGGAAAGGCGCGTGGGACGAGGTGTCACTCCTCGACCGTGAGGCCCTTTCTGAGCTTGTTCAGCGTGCGCGCGAGCAGCCGGGACACGTGCATCTGCGAGATGCCCAGCTCTTCGCCGATCTCCGACTGGGTCATGCCCGCGACGAAGCGCAGCGAGAGGATCTTGCGGTCGCGCGGCGGCAGCGAGGCGATCAGCGGCTTGAGCGACTCGATGTACTCGATGCCCTCGAGGCCGTGGTCCTCGTAGCCGATCCGGTCGGCCAGCGCACCCTCCGAGTCGTCCTCCTCGGGCTGGGCGTCCAGCGAGCTCGCGGTGTACGCGTTGCTCGCGGCCATGCCTTCGACGACCTCGTCCTTGCTGATGCCGAGACGCTCGGCGAGCTCACCGACGGTCGGTGCGCGGTCGAACTTCTGGGCGAGCTCGTCGCCGGCCTTCGCGAGGTCCAGGCGGAGCTCCTGGAGGCGGCGCGGTACGCGTACGGACCAGGAGGTGTCACGGAAGAACCGCTTGATCTCGCCGACGATGGTCGGCATCGCGAAGGTGGGGAACTCGACACCGCGGCTGAGCTGGAAGCGGTCGATCGCCTTGATGAGGCCGATTGTGCCGACCTGGATGATGTCCTCCATCGGCTCGCTGCGGGAGCGGAACCGCGAAGCGGCGAACTTGACCAGCGCCAGGTTCAGTTCGACGAGTGTGTTGCGGACGTACGCGTACTCGTGCGTGCCTTCCTCGAGTGCTTCGAGGCGGGCGAAGAGGGTCTTGGACAGCGCCCGGGCGTCCACGGCGCCCACTTCTTCGAAGGGCGGGATGTCCGGGAGGTCCAGCAGCTCTTCGTGCTGCTCGGGCCGCGTCGCGGTGTGTCCGGTGAGCTCGGTGTGCGTGGGGTTGCCGAGCGGTGCGGTGTCGTCGAGGTGATCGTGCGGACGTGTCGACGTCGCGTGCGGGGTCCGCGTTTCGTCGAGCCGGGGTGACATGGTCTCCTCCATCGTTCTCGGCACATGGCTGCCGACGCCTGATTGCTGCTCTGCGGTTTGCGGCGCCTCCGAAGCCGTCTCGTGTTGGTAGGTGTCCCTACTAGCCCTACCCGGTTTTTACTCGACATGGCAAGTGTCGTATGTCATATAAGTCCCTTTTGTGGGGGAGTTGGAGGGCTAACCGGCCCCCGCTCGCGGCGCGGAAGGCGTACTGTTCTGAAGGCGTCAAAGACGCCCAGTGCATCGGCGATATCGGCGAAGAGGGTGGGCATGGATCGCGGGACGGTCAGTAACGCCAATCCGGTCCGGCTTCGGGTGGAAGTCCGGACCGAAGGCCGGAGTGAAATCGTCACGCCGGCGGGTGAGCTCGATCACCACACGGCCGATCTGTTGCGTACGCCACTCGAGGAAGCCGTGGAGCAAGGGCGTGCGCGCTTGGTCGTGGACTGCTCACTCCTCGAGTTCTGCGACTCCACCGGCCTCAACGTGCTGCTCGGTGCGCGCCTGAAAGCCGAGGCCGCGGGGGGTGCGGTACATCTGGCCGGAATGCGCCCCATCGTCGCCAGGGTGTTCGAGATCACAGGGGCAGAGGCCGTGTTCACGGTCCATGACTCCCTGGCAGCGGCCCTCGCGGACTGACTGTCGAATTCCGGTCCGGCTGATCGGGTGTTGTCCCGATTCGGCCGGGCAGAAGACCCCCCGCAGACCCGCGTGTCTCCTCCACACGCTCTGTACTTACGTAATCGCGAACTGGTGAATCGGTGAGGTGAAGCGCTGATGAGCACCACCCGGCAGCATCCGCCGGGCGACCGCGGCCCGGAACCGGACGGCGCTCCTGCCGACGCCTCCGTGGCCTCCGGACCCGCCTCCGCTGGCCACGACGGCATGGTGCGCACTCTCCTGCTCGGGAGCGCCAGCGGCATTGTTCCGCTAGCCCGTGACTTCACGCGGCAGGCGCTGTACGACTGGGGCTGGCTGCCCGCGCCGTCCGCGGACCGCCGCGCCGCGGCCGAGGACGTGCTGCTTGTCGTCTCGGAGCTGGTCACCAACGCCTGTCTGCATGCAGAGGGCCCGGAAGAGCTGCGCGTGTCCTGCCAGGGGAAGGTGTTGCGCCTGGAGGTCGCCGACCGTGGCGCGGGCCACCCCGCACCCCGCACCCCGCACCGGTCCGGGCGGCCCGGAGGGCACGGGATGTTCATCGTGCAGCGCCTCTGCCTGGACTGGGGCGTACGGCGGATCCCGGGGGCGCCCGGCAAGACCGTATGGGCGGAGCTTGCCGCGCCCTCCTAGACGACCGGGGTTCCGGCGAAACCCGGAACTGCGGGGTACCGGCTGCGCCGGCCGTCGTGACGGCCTTCGTGTGAGCCGTTTTTGAAGCTGTTGTGGAGCACGGCGATCCGCCGTGCTCTTTGTCTTCCCTCCATCAGGGCCCAGGCGTACCTTGAGCGCCCGATCTGATGTGCCGTCAGTATCTTCTGGCGGCGTTCCGGCCTTGAGGGGGCTCGAGGTGTCATACCGGAAACGGACAGCTCTTACGCTCGCAGCGGCTCTGGCGGGCTCGGTGGTCCTGACGGCCGCCCCCGCCGCACACGCCGACGTCGTCAATGTGGACTACCAGTGCCAGACCCCGATCGGCCCCAAGGGTGCCGTGTCGCCGATCGACATCAAGGCCGTCAAGAGCGGCGGTGGTTACCGGCTCACCATGTCGTTCGAGAAGGGCGTCTCGTCCAGCCCGGTCGAGCTGGGCAAGGGGGCGATGAACCCCAGCGCGCAGATCAAACTGGGCGGAGCCGGCAGCGGGTCGCTGACCGTGTCCGGCCCGGCGAACTCCGAGGCGATTCCGCCCAACACCCCCATCAAGATCAGTGACTTGTCGGGCACGTACACCCCGAAGAAGACCGGGAAGGTCACCTTCACGGCGGGTGTGCTCACCATCAAGGCCCTGGGGACCACCACCACCTGCACCCCGCGGAACAGCCCCGTGCCCTCGCTCACCCTCGACGTGCGGGGGTCGGGCGGCGGGTCGGGTGATACGCAGACGAGCTCGGGTTCGGACTCGGGTACGGACACGTCATCGGCCACGGGGTCGGGTTCGGGCAGCGAGCTGCCCCGGACCGGACCGGTGGATTCCGCTCTCGCCCTCGGCACGCTGGGCGGCACGGTGCTGCTCACCGGAGCCGCGGGAGTGCTGTGGCTCACCCGCCGCGGCACCCGGTCCACGAGCTGAACCGCCGTGCTCGCCGCCGCCACCGCAGCACTGCTCTGTGCGCTGTCCACGGCCGTGCCCGCGGCACCCGCCCCGTCCGGTGGGTCAGCCGCGCCGTGGACGGCCCAGCCTGCGGCGGGCGGCAGGCCCTACGTCTATCTGGAGGGACCGCCGGGCACGGTGCTGGAGGACGCGTTGTCGGTGACCAACCGAGGTGACCGGCCGCTGACCGTGCGGCTGGCCACCAAGGAGGGCAGGACCGCCGCCTGGATCGCGCTCGCGTCCGACCGGCTGACCGTCCCGCCCCGCACCCGCGCCGACATCCCCTTCGCCGTCACCGTGCCGACCGCCGCCGTGCCCGGTGACCACTCTGCCGCACTGGTCGCGACCGTGGCGGGCAGGCAGTCCGCCGTTCGCGTCCGGTTGCGGATCAGCGGTCCCAGCCTGGCCGCGCTCACCGTCGAGGACGTACGCCTGGACGGCGAGCGGATCCATTACGCCTTGGTCAACCGTGGTAACACCGTGCTGTCACCGCGACTCGCGGTGCGTGCTCACGGCCTGACCAGGCAACTGCTGGCACGCCCCGCCCGCCCGCTGCCCGTGACCCTGCCCCCGGGCAGGCGTATCGAGCTCACCGAACCCTGGCCCGATCCGCCGGGTCTTGACTCCGTCGACGTGTCCCTCCAGGCGACCGCGGCAGGGGGTGCGCACGCCGAGGGGACCGCCGAGGCGCTCTATGTCTCGCCGGGCGCCGCGGGGGCGGTCGGGGCGCTCGGGCTCGGGATCGTGGCCGGGGGAGCGGCGCTGTGGCGGGTACGCCGTCGCGGCCGGCACCCGTACGACGACGACACGGCGACGATGGGAGCGGTGTGGTGAGGACGACGATCCGGCCCGGGGTGCTGCTGTCTGCCGCGGCGCTGGGACTGCTGCTCGTCTGCGTGCTGGCGCTCGCTCCCGTACCGCCCGCAGCCGCCACCTCCGCCACCTCCGCCACCTCCGCCACCTCCGCCATCGACGACGGCAAGCCGGCCGTCCGGCTGTCGGCACAGCACGCGGGCAAGGGAGGTGACATCACCGTCAGCGGCACCGGCTGGCGGCCGAAGGCCTTGCTGATGCTGCTGATGTGCGGTCAGTCCACCCCCGGCCGGGGTGTGATCGGCGGCACCAACGCCTGCGCCAATGCCGAGGGCCGGGCCGTCACCACCGACGCCAAGGGCGCGTTCAGCATGAAGCTCCCGGTCGCCGAGCCGCCGAAGCCGTGTCCGTGCGTGGTGCACGTGGCCACCGTGACCGGCGAACAGGGCTCCGTGGACACGGTGTTCACCGTGGCTGGACACCCCAGTGCCCCGCTCCCCCAGCCCGCCGGGGACGGCAGGCTCGCCGTACTCGCCACGCTCCAGCTGCGCGGCTCCAGCGGTCTGCTGGTGTGGTTCGGTGCCCCGCCCGGCCGTGAACTGGTCTTCACCGTGGGCAATCTGGGCTCCACGCCCATCCGCGACCCGGTCTTCCAGGTCGGCACGGCCCACGGAGTCTTCGCCCCCCAGTGGGAGGAGCGGCAGTGGCGGGGCACCGTCGAGCCGGGCAGGAAGGCTCGGATCCGGCTCCCCGTCGAGCTTTCGGCCGGTGCCCACGGCGACTACCAGATCTCCGTGCGGTACGGCTCGAAGGTCATCGCCGAACAGCCGTGGGGTGTGGGCAGACCGTGGGGCGTGACGCTGTTCTGGGTGCTGCTCGCGGTGGTCGTACCGGCCGCGCTGTACCGGATCGGAATGGCGATCGTGGACCGGGTACGTCCCGGGACCCGGCCGTGGTCGCGTCCTCAGCGTGGCGGCGGCCGCCACCGCACCGCCCGTACCCCGCATACCGCCGACCACGGCTCACCGGCCGCGGCGAACGACAGGCCCGGCCCCGCCGCGCTGCCGTGGTTCGCCCCCGAGGCCACCCAGGACTCCGCACCGTCAGAGAACCGATCCACGACGAAGGGACACACGTGAGCTCGCAACGGAGGATGAGCGCGGCAGGGGTCGCGCTGATGCTCTGCGGCGCGGGGATCCTGCTGACCGCGGGACCGGCCCACGCCGCCGAAGTGTCGTATGCGACGGAGTGCATTCCCCCGCCGATCTCCGGGATGCCGCCCGTCCAGGGCACGACGAAGGTCCAGATCACGGCACCGGCCGAGGCGAAGGTCGGCGACGAGATCGAGGTGGTCTGGAAGACCGTCGCGGCCGCGTCGAAGAATCCGGATGTGCTCGACCTGGAGAAGGACACGGTCAAGCCGACCGGGACGGTCAAGGTGGACGGGGCGCAGACCGCCGAGCTGGCGATGGAGGGTCCGCGGCAGAATCCGCCGATCCCCAAGAACAGCCCGATGGTGCTGTCCGAGATGAAGGGGAAGCTCAAGCTGACGGCGGCCGGTGAGATCACGCTGACGCCGGACAAGTACGCCATCAATGTCTCCAAGCCGATCTCGACGGACACCAAGTGCTCCCCCAAGGAACCGGTACAGCCGGGCGCGACGGTCAAGGTGACGGAAGGCGGCGCCAGTTCGGGCGGTACGACCACCTCTGGTGGCACGACCGCGTCGGGCGGGACCACGACATCGGGCGGGACGACCTCGGGAGGCACGACGACGTCCGGCGGGACCGGCAACTCGGGCGGATCGACCACGTCCGGCGGGACCGGCACCTCGGGCGGCACCACCGGCGGCGACGACGGAGGTGGGACCGACTTCGAGGGCAAGGAAGTCGAGGTCGCCTACTCCTGCAAGACCCCCATCGGCGACAAGGACGCCGTCTCCCCGGTGAAGATCAACGCCAGGAAGAACGGCGGCGACTTCGCCCTCACCGTGAAGTTCTCCAAGTCCGTGATGAACAGCCCCGCCGACATCCCGGCGAACTCCGTCACACCGTCGATGGAGGTCGGGCTCGGCGGCGCCGACAAGGGGTTCGTGCATGTGGCGGGCCCGGCGAACAAGGACCCGATCAAGTCCGGCGAGCCGATCGCGATCCCCGACCTCACCGGTACGTACAAGCCGGGTGCGAGCGGCAAGTCGACGCTCAGCCCGGGCGTGCTCACGGTGATGGCGCTCGGTACCACCACGACCTGCACCCCGCCCGCCGATGTCCAGGCCTCCCTGGAGCTCGACACCGCGGCCCAGCCGGGCGGCGCGGCGGGCGGCTCCGGTTCCGCGAGCGGCGGTTCGGCGGGATCCGCCTCCGGCTCGGCGGGCGGCGGTGACGCCTCCGGTGGCGGCCTCGCCGACACCGGAGCCGAGGACGGCGGCGCCCTCAGCGCCCTCGCCCTGGTGGCGGGCACGGTGATCCTGCTGGGTGGTGCGGTGTTCACGTTCACGCCGTGGCGGCGGCTTAGGGGAAACCGCTAGGTGTGTTGCGAAAGTAGCGCCGTCCGCCCGGAGGGTGGGGCTCTGTGAGGCAGCCCGTCAGACCCTGTCCGTGAGGCAGTACGGGTCCGGCCCGGCACGCGGTGTGCGTGCCGGGCCGGACCCGTACCCGTAGGGGACGGACCTCAGTGGACGTTGCCCATGAGCTCCTGGACCTTCTGGCGGTACATGTAGATCGCGAGGCCCGCCGCGAACGCGAGGGCGGCCTGCATCGCGATGATGCTGGTGCCGTTGAGGTCGACGCCCGCGAGGGCGAGCAGACCGGTGGCGCAGTCGCCCGCGGTGACCGCGAGGAACCAGACGCCCATCATCTGGCTGGCGTACTTCCTCGGCGCCATCTTCGTGGTCACCGAGAGGCCGACCGGGGAGAGGCACAGCTCGGCGATGGTCTGGATCATGTAGATCGAGACCAGCCACATCGGGCTGACCTTCGTGCCGTCGCCGGCCATCGCCATCGGCACGACGAACACGAAGAACGAGCCGCCCACGAGCACCAGGGCCATCGCGAACTTCACGATGGTGCTGGGCTCCTGGTTCCGGCGGGCCAGCCACAGCCACAGCCAGGCGAAGACCGGGGCGAGCGCCATCACGAACAGCGGGTTCAGCGACTGGTACCAGGTGGCCGGGAAGCCGATGCCGAGCAGGGTGTCCGCGGTCTTGCCGTCCGCGAAGAGCGACAGCGTGGAACCGCCCTGGTCGTAGATCATCCAGAACACGGCGGCGGCCACGAAGAACCAGATGTACGCGCTCATCTTCGACTGCTCGATGCGGTCGAGGCCCTTGTCGCGCTTGATGCGGACCAGCACGGCGATCGGGATGATCAGGCCGGCCAGGGTCAGCGGGACCAGCGCCCAGTTCAGGGTGTACATACCGGCCATGACCACGGCGCCGTAGAACACGGCGGTCGCGGCGGTGACGGCGGCGACCTTCAGCAGAATGCCGGAGCGCTCCGCCGGGGACAGCGGGTTGGGTACCACGTTGCTCTTGGGGCTCAGGCTCTTGCTGCCGATCAGGAACTGGACGAGCCCCAGGCCCATGCCGACCGCGGCGAGCGCGAAGCCGGCGTGCCAGTTGTAGGTCTCACCGACGGTGCCGATCACCAGCGGCGCGACGAAGGCGCCGAGGTTGATCCCCATGTAGAAGACGGTGAAGCCACCGTCGCGGCGCGGGTCGTCCGGACCGTCGTAGAGGTGGCCCACCATCGTGGAGATGTTGGCCTTCAGCAGACCGGAGCCGACCGCGACGAGGACCAGACCGACGAAGAACATCGCCTGGCCCGGGACGGCGAGCGAGAGATGGCCCGCCATGATCACGAACGCGGCGATGGTGACGGTCTTGCGGGCGCCCCAGACGCGGTCGCCGAACCAGCCACCGGGCATGGCCATCAGATAGACCATCGAGACGTACACGGCGTAGATGGCCGACGCCGTGGCCGCGGTCATCGCCAGGCCGCCGCCCTGGCTGCCGGCCGCCGCGTCGGCGCCACCGGAGACCAGGTAGAGCACGAGGAGGGCGCGCATGCCGTAGTAGCTGAAACGCTCCCACATCTCGGTCATGAAGAGAGTGGCCAGGCCTCGGGGGTGGCCGAGGAAGGTGCGCTCGGGGGGAGTCCCGACCGAGTCCTGCGTCAGGCTGGACGCCATGTCGTTCCTTCTGCTCTGGACGCGGGGTGCCGCTTCGTGAGCGGAGTCCGCGCCCGGTGGGGGGATGCCGGCGAACCGGCGTGAGGGTCCGGTCCCACACCCGAGGGGCCGGCCCTCTGGTCAGTCATGTCCGGGCACGACGGTGGCCGGTCCGGGCAGAAAAGAGACCCTTGGCGGCAGCAGGCGGCCAAAGGTCCCCGACGTGTACTTCAGGCGTTGGGTCACCATACGACAGGAAACAAGCGCATTAGGAGCACTTGAGTACGACTTGAGACCAGGATCACAGGCGTTCCAGGAACTGCCTGCCCAGATTCGAAGGCCGTAACCAGGAAAGCACCCCATACTCACAGGCCTTGTGGATCATGCTCCGACGGGTCCCCCTCGCGGACTACCATCAGGCCATGACCCGTGTACTGCTCGCCGAGGACGACGCATCCATCTCCGAGCCACTGGCGCGCGCTCTGCGCCGGGAGGGGTACGAGGTCGAGGTCCGCCAGGACGGCCCGACCGCCCTCGACGCGGGGCTCCAGGGTGGGGTCGATCTGGTCGTGCTGGACCTCGGGCTGCCCGGAATGGACGGCCTCGAGGTGGCCCGCCGGCTCCGTGCCGAAGGGCACACCGTGCCGATCCTGGTGCTGACCGCCCGCGCCGACGAGGTGGACACGGTGGTCGGCCTGGACGCCGGCGCCGACGACTACGTCACCAAGCCCTTCCGTCTGGCCGAACTGCTCGCCCGCGTCCGGGCGCTGCTCCGGCGCGGCGCCACGGAACCGACCGCCGCGCCTTCCACGCACGGCGTACGGATCGACGTGGAATCACACCGCGCCTGGATGGGTGACGAGGAGCTCCAGCTCACGGCCAAGGAGTTCGACCTGCTCCGGGTGCTGGTGCGGGATGCCGGACGGGTCGTCACCCGTGACCAGCTGATGCGCGAGGTGTGGGACACCACTTGGTGGTCCTCCACCAAGACCCTGGACATGCACATCTCCTGGCTCCGCAAGAAGCTCGGCGACGACGCGGCGAACCCCCGGTACATCGCGACGGTCCGCGGCGTCGGCTTCCGTTTCGAGAAAAGCTGAACGGGCCGAACGGGCTGAATCCGTAGAACCCCGTAGAGAAGGGGCCCTGTGCGCCGCCGCCTCATCAGTTCCACGCTCGCAGTGGTGCTGGTCGTCATCGCCGTCTTCGGCATCTCCCTGGTCATCGTGGAGACGCGGACGATCAGCAACAGCGCGCAGGAGAGCGTGGAATCGGAGGCGCTGCGGCTGGTCAGCGTCATCGAGTCCAGGGTCGCCGGACACGAACAGGTCGACGCCGCGGCGCTCGCCCAGCAGATCGGTCCCGCACGCTATGCGGAGATCGTGGTGCCCGGGAGCGCTCCCATCGAGATCGGTGAGCGCCCCTCCGGGGGCGTGATCCGGGGTACCGCCACGGGTGAGGAGGGGGAGCGGGTCACCGTCGAGGAGTCCCGCTCCACCGTCACCCGCGAGGTGGGGCGCACTCTGATGATCATCGCCGCCGTCGCCCTGCTCGCGGTGGTGGCCGCGGTGCTCCTCGCCGTACGGCAGGCGAACCGGCTCGCCTCACCGCTGACCGACCTCGCCGAGACCGCCGAGCGCCTGGGCTCGGGTGACCCCCGCCCCCGCCACCGGCGCTACGGCGTCCCCGAGCTCGACCGCGTGGCCGACGTACTCGATGCCAGCGCGGAGCGGATCGCCCGCATGCTCACCGCCGAGCGCCGCCTCGCGGCTGACGCCTCCCACCAGCTCCGTACACCCCTGACCGCGCTGTCCATGCGGCTGGAGGAGATCTCCACCACGGACGACCCGGACACGGTGAAGGAGGAGGCGATCGTCGCGCTCACCCAGGTCGAGCGGCTCACCGATGTCGTCGAGCGGCTGCTGACCAACGCCCGCGACCCGAGGTCAGGGTCCGCCGTCGCCTTCGACGTGGACGAGGTGGTGAAGCAGCAGATCGAGGAGTGGCGACCGGCCTACCGCAGCGCCGGCCGCGCGATCGTCTGCTCGGGCAAGCACGACATGCGTGCGGTGGGCACTCCGGGAGCGGTCGCACAGGTGCTGGCCGCGCTGATCGAGAACTCCCTGATGCACGGCGGAGGCACGGTAGCCCTGCGCACCCGGGTCACCGGCAACCAGGCGGTCATCGAGGTGACGGACGAGGGCCACGGCGTCCCGGCCGACCTCGGCGCACGCATCTTCGAGCGTACGATCAGCGGGCGCAATTCGACGGGCATCGGGCTCGCGGTGGCGCGGGACCTCGCGGAGGCGGACGGGGGACGTCTGGAGCTGCTCCAGCAGCAGCCGGCGGTCTTCGCGCTGTTCCTCAGCCGCGAGGTGACCGGCCTCGCGGAGCGGGCGGAGCGCGAGCGCCCCATCCGCTGACGTGGTCCGGTGCGGCACACCTGGAGGCCCGGGCAGTCCGGGACCGGGTTCGTCAGCCCACCCGGTCCGGGGCCGCAGGCTCGCGATGCTCCAGGAAGGACTCCGCGGTCTGCACGGCCTCGCGGGCGGGCAGCGCGCGGAACACCCAGGTCCGGTAGGACCAGAAACGGAACAGCGTCGCGACGCCGATCCCGAAGAACTTGAAGAAGTTGCTCTGGAGCTGTCCGTCCCAGCCGAAGCCGTACGTCGCCGTGTACAGGATTCCGTTCTCGATCACCGCCCCCGCCGCACTGAACAGCAGGAACAGGGTCAGCTCCTTGGTGCGCCCGCTCTTCTCACGGTCCCGGTAGGTGAAGTACCGGAAGCCCACGTAGTTGAAGAGGATCGCGATGAACGTCGCGAGCAGGCTGGCCCGGACCACCGGGATCTCGGTGGTGTGGCGCAGCAGGTTGAAGACGACCATGTTGACGAGCAGACCCATCGCGCCGACCGCGCCGAACTTGGCGACTTCGCGCGCGAGCCGGTCCAGTCGCACACGCAGTGCGGCTCGTTCGCTCATGGTGATCGGTGGCCCCGTCCGTCCGGTGTTTCGGTGTCATCAACGCGACCACTCTAACCAGCGCCCCTATCACCTGCCTGTGGACAACTGGGAAGGTGTCTGCCCTCACGCCGCGTATCTGTGTCATCGTACGAAAATGTGGGCATGGCGGGACCGTATGGAGCTCCGGATACCCTGGGAGAGTGACGTTTCCGGTAGTCGGCATGGTCGGCGGTGGCCAGCTCGCTCGTATGACACACGAGGCGGGCATCCCGCTCGGCATCAGATTCAAGCTCCTCAGTGACACTCCCCAGGACTCGGCGGCCCAGGTGGTGAGCGAGGTCGTCATCGGCGACTACCGCGACCTGGACACGCTGCGTGACTTCGCTCGCGGCTGCGATGTGATCACCTTCGATCACGAGCACGTACCGACCGAGCACCTGGGGGCGCTGGAGGCGGACGGTATTCCCGTGCGCCCTGGCCCCGACGCCCTGGTGCACGCCCAGGACAAGGGGGTGATGCGGGCCCGCCTGGACGAGATCGGGGCCCCCAGCCCCCGCCACCGGATCGTGGCCGATCCGGCGGACGCGGCGGCCTTCGCCGCCGAGGTGGGGGGCTACCCCGTGATCCTCAAGACCGTCCGCGGCGGATACGACGGCAAGGGCGTATGGGTGGTCCGCGGCGAGGAGGACGCCGCCGAGCCGTTCCGCGCGGGCGTCCCGGTGCTCGCCGAGGAGAAGGTCGACTACCGGCGCGAGCTGGCCGCGAACATCGTGCGCTCCCCGCACGGCCAGGCCGTCGCCTATCCCGTCGTGGAGTCGCGTCAGGTCGACGGGGTGTGCGACACGGTGATCGCTCCCGCGCCCGACCTGGACGACGAGCTGGCCGGGCAGGCCCAGCAGCTCGCGCTGCGGATCGCCAAGGAGCTCGGTGTCGTCGGGCACCTCGCGGTCGAACTGTTCGAGACCACGGACGGGCGAATCCTCGTCAACGAACTCGCCATGCGCCCGCACAACTCCGGGCACTGGACCCAGGACGGCGCGGTCACCTCCCAGTTCGCCAACCACGTACGGGCCGTACTGGACCTTCCGCTGGGCGATCCCCGGCCCCGCGCCCGGTGGACGGTCATGGCGAACGTGCTCGGCGGCGACTATCCCGACATGTACGCCGGCTACCTGCATTGCATGGCACGGGATCCCCGGTTGAAGATTCATATGTACGGCAAGGACGTGAAACCCGGTCGCAAGGTGGGGCACGTCAACACCTACGGCGACGATCTCGACGACGTGCTGGAACGGGCGCGTCACGCCGCCGACTACCTCAGGGGAACGATCACCGAATGACCAACCCTTCCGGCCTTTCCGGCTCGGCGCTCGTCGGCATCGTCATGGGCTCGGACTCCGACTGGCCCGTCATGGAAGCCGCGGCGCAGGCACTGGACGAGTTCGAGATCCCGTACGAGGTCGATGTGGTCTCGGCACACCGGATGCCGCGCGAGATGATCGCGTACGGCGAGGAAGCCGAGGCCAGGGGCCTGAAGGCGATCATCGCCGGTGCGGGCGGGGCCGCCCATCTGCCGGGCATGCTGGCCTCGGTCACCCCCCTGCCGGTCATCGGTGTCCCGGTGCCGCTGAAATACCTCGACGGGATGGACTCCCTGCTGTCGATCGTGCAGATGCCCGCGGGCGTGCCGGTGGCCACCGTGTCGGTGGGCGGGGCGCGCAACGCCGGGCTGCTCGCGGCCCGGATCCTCGCCACGCAGGACCGCGACCTGATGTCCCGGATGAGGGACTTCCAGCAGGAGCTGAACGAGCAGGCCACGGAGAAGGGCAAGCGGCTGCGGGCCAAGGTCGAGGGCTCCGCCGCCTTCGGCTTCGGAAAGTAGGGCGCGCCCCGTGGATCTCGCTGTGGACAATCTCGCGGAAGCCCGGTCCCTGCTCGAGGACCACCCCGTGGTCGACGGCCACAACGACCTGCCGTGGGCGCTGCGGGCCCAGGTCCGCTACGACCTGGACCGGCTCGACATCGCGGACGACCAGACCGGCCGGCTGCACACCGACATCCCCCGGTTGCGGGCCGGCGGGGTCGGGGCGCAGTTCTGGTCCGTGTTCGTACGGAGCGACTACACCGGCGACGAGGCGGTCAGCGCCACGCTGGAGCAGATCGACGTGGTCGGGCAGCTGCTCGCCCGCTATCCGGGCGACCTGGTCCGCGCCCTGACCGCCGACGACATGGAGGCGGCACGGGCAGACGGCCGTATCGCCTCGCTCATGGGCGCGGAGGGCGGGCATTCCATCAACAACTCGCTCGCCACCCTGCGGGCCCTGTACGCGCTGGGCGTGCGCTACATGACGCTCACGCACAACGACAACAACGACTGGGCGGACTCGGCGACCGACCAGCCGCGCGTCGGGGGCCTCTCCGCCTTCGGCCGCGAGGTGGTGCGGGAGATGAACCGCATCGGCATGCTCGTGGACCTCTCGCACGTGGCCGCGACGACGATGCGGGACGCTCTGGACACCTCCGTGGCGCCGGTGGTCTTCTCCCACTCGTCGGCCAGGGCGGTCTGCGACCACCCGAGGAACGTCCCGGACGACATCCTGGAGCGGCTGCCCGCGAACGGGGGCGTGGCGATGGCCACGTTCGTGCCGAAGTTCATCCTGCCCGCGGCGGTCGCCTGGACCGCAGCCGCGGACGAGAACATGAAGGCACACGGGCTGCACCCGCTGGACACCACCGAGGCCGGGATGAAGGTCCAGCGGGCGTTCGCCGCGGCCAATCCGCAGCCGATGGCCACGGCCTCGACGGTCGCCGACCATCTGGACCACATGCGCGAGGCGGCCGGCGTCGACCACATCGGCATCGGCGGCGACTTCGACGGCACGGCCTTCACCCCGGCCGGGCTCGATGACGTCGCCGGCTATCCGAACCTCGTCGCGGAGCTGCTGCGGCGCGGCTGGTCGAAGCCCGACCTGGCCAAGCTGACCTGGCAGAACGCGGTGCGGGTGCTACGGGACGCGGAGTCGGTCGCACGCGACCTCGGCTCGGTGCACGGGCCGTCGAACGCGACGCTGGAGTCGCTGGACGCGGTCTGACCCCATCCCGTCAGCAGGCCTCAGGCGCGAGGCCGTCCCATGGCCCGGTAGGTCCATCCGGCCTCGCGCCACTTCGCCCCGTCCAGCGCGTTGCGGCCGTCCAGCACGATGCGCCTGGACACCACCGCGCCCAGCTCGGCGGGGTCCAGCTCGCGGAACTCACGCCACTCGGTCAGATGCAGCACCACATCGGCGCCGCGCACCGCGTCCAGGGCGCTGTCCGCGTAGCCGAGCGTGGGGAAGAGCAGACGCGCGTTGCCCATGCCCTTCGGGTCGTACACGGTGACCTGGCCGCCCTGGAGATGGATCTGCCCGGCCACGTTCAGCGCCGGTGAGTCGCGTACGTCGTCGGAGTCCGGCTTGAAGGCCGCGCCGAGCACCGCGACCCGCTTCCCGAGGAACGAGTCACCGCCCACGGCCTCCCGCGCCAGCTCCACCATGTGCCCGCGGCGGCGCATGTTGATCGAGTCGACCTCGCGCAGGAAAGTCAGCGCCTGGTCGGCGCCCAGCTCCCCGGCGCGGGCCATGAAGGCCCTGATGTCCTTCGGCAGGCAGCCCCCGCCGAAGCCGATGCCCGCCCGCAGGAACTTGGAGCCGATCCGCTCGTCGTGGCCGATCGCCTCCGCCAGCTTCGCCACATCGCCGCCCGCGGCCTCGCAGACCTCGGCCATGGCGTTGATGAACGAGATCTTGGTGGCGAGGAAGGAGTTCGCGGAGGTCTTCACCAGCTCAGCCGTGGGGAAGTCCGTCACCACGAACGGCGAGCCCTCGCCGATCGGGCCGGCGTACACCTCGCGCAGCAGCTTCTCGGCGCGCTCGCTCCGCACACCCGCGACGATCCGGTCCGGGTGCAGGGTGTCCCGCACGGCGAAGCCCTCGCGCAGGAACTCCGGGTTCCACGCCAGCTCCACACCCTCCGGTGCCCGCTCGGCGAGCAGCCGGCCGAGCCGCTCCGCGGACCCGACCGGCACGGTCGACTTGCCCACGACCAGCGAACCACCCGTGACACGCGGCGCGAGCGCGTCGAACGCGGCGTCGACGTACGACATGTCGCAGGCGTACTCACCGTGCTTCTGCGGAGTGTTCACGCAGACGAAGTGCACATCGCCGCGGAATTCCGCCAGCTCGTCCCAGGAGGTGGTGAAGCGCAGCCGTCCGGTCGATCCCTCGATGCCCTGGACGTGCTTCGCCAGCAGCTCCTCGAGCCCCGGCTCGTACATGGGCACCCGGCCCGCCGCGAGCATCTCGATCTTCTGGGGCACGACATCGAGGCCGAGCACATCGAATCCCAGTTCCGCCATGGCCGCCGCATGCGTGGCGCCGAGATATCCGGTGCCGACCACGGTGATCTTGAGGGCCATTCGGTGCTCCTGAAGGGTGCGGGGGGAGTGCCGGGCCGAGCATAGTCGGGCTGCGACGAGGGCATTTTCCCGCTGTCAGATAGCTCACGTACGCCTGGACCGCACCGACCACTAGAATTTGTGTTACTTAACGGTAATTAGCAGCGGCTGGGGAGCGACAGACCTAGGCGCCTGAGGGAGACAAGCACCGTGCCTGACTTCGACCTGTACCGCCCGTCCGAGGAGCACGACATGCTCCGCGAGACGGTCCGTTCGCTCGCCGAGGCGAAGATCGCCCCCTTCGCGGCGGCGGTCGACGAGGAGGCCCGCTTCCCGCAGGAGGCCCTCGACGCTCTGGTCGCCTCCGACCTCCACGCCGTGCACGTCCCCGAGGAGTACGGCGGCGCGGGCGCCGACGCCCTCGCCACCGTGATCGTCATCGAGGAGATCGCCCGTGTGTGCGTCTCCTCGTCCCTGATCCCGGCCGTCAACAAGCTGGGCTCGCTGCCGGTGATCCTCTCCGGCTCCGAGGACCTGAAGAAGAAGTACATGGCCCCGCTCGCCAAGGGCGACGCGATGTTCTCGTACTGCCTCTCCGAGCCGGACGCGGGCTCCGACGCCGTCGGCATGAAGACGCGTGCCGTCCGCGACGGTGACCACTACGTCCTCAACGGCGTGAAGCGCTGGATCACCAACGCAGGCGTCTCCGAGTACTACACGGTGATGGCCGTCACCGACCCGGAGAAGCGCTCCAAGGGCATCTCCGCCTTCGTGGTCGAGAAGAGCGACGAGGGCGTGTCCTTCGGCGCCCCCGAGAAGAAGCTCGGCATCAAGGGCTCCCCGACCCGCGAGGTCTACCTCGACAACGTGCGCATCCCCGCCGACCGCATGATCGGCGCGGAGGGCACCGGCTTCGCCACCGCCATGAAGACCCTGGACCACACCCGCATCACCATCGCGGCCCAGGCCCTCGGCGTCGCCCAGGGCGCCCTCGACTACGCCAAGGGCTACGTCCAGGAGCGCAAGCAGTTCGGCAAGCCGATCGCCGACTTCCAGGGCATCCAGTTCATGCTCGCCGACATGGCCATGAAGATCGAGGCCGCCCGTCAGCTCACCTACTCGGCGGCCGCCAAGTCCGAGCGCGTCGACGGCGACCTGACCTTCTTCGGCGCCGCGGCGAAGTGCTTCGCCTCCGATGTCGCCATGGAGGTCACCACGGACGCGGTCCAGCTCCTCGGCGGCTACGGCTACACCCGTGACTACCCGGTGGAGCGCATGATGCGCGACGCCAAGATCACCCAGATCTATGAAGGCACGAATCAGGTTCAGCGGATCGTGATGGCGCGCAACCTGCCGTAAGGCGGCGTCCGCCGACGACAAGCGGCCCCGGCCACCGGCCGGGGCCGTTCTGTGTCCGGAACGGGCAGGAACCTAGGGTGCTGACATGACGTCATCGCAGCCCTATCTCTCCCGGCTCTTCTCCCTGGACGGCCTGGTCGCCCTGGTGACCGGTGGCAGTTCCGGTATCGGCGGCGGTATCGCGGATGCCCTCGCGCGGGCGGGGGCGAGCGTGGTGATCGTGGCGCGCGGGGAGGAGCGACTCTCGGGCAGGGCCGGGGAGTTGGCGGCCGAGGGCTGCCGGGTGGGGTGGGTCGGCGCCGACCTGGGCACCCGCGACGGGACCCGGAAGTGCGCCGAGGAGGCGGCCGGTGTGTTCGGGGAGCCCGACATCCTCGTCAACGCCGCCGGGATCAACCTCAGGCCGCCCATGGGGGAGCTCGGCGAGGAGGTGTGGGACGCCACGATGGCGGTGAACCTGGAGGCGCCGTACCTGCTGGGGGAGCGGTTCGGGCCCCGGATGGCGGAGCGTGGGTACGGGCGGATCATCCACATCACCTCCCAGCAGGCGCACCGCGCCTTCGTGCAAAGCGGCGCCTACGGAGTGTCCAAGGGGGCGCTGGAGTCGCTGGCGCGATCGCAGGCCGAGGCGTGGTCCCCGTACGGCGTCACCTGCAACACGCTCGTGCCCGGCTTCGTGATGACGCCGCTGAACGCCCGGCTGTCGTCCGAGCCCGAACGGGTGGCGGCACTGGCCGCGCGCACCATGGTCGGGCGCAACGGGGTGGCCGAGGACTTCGCGGGGGCCGCGGTGTTCCTGGCGAGCCGGGCGTCCGGCTATGTCACCGGGCAGTCGCTGTTCGTCGACGGCGGGTTCTCCGTCCACTGAGCGAGCCCGGTGGCAGCCCGCCGCTCGCCGTGAGGGCGCCGCCGCCCGGGTGCAGTTGTTGAGCCTTCCTGGGCAGTGGAGCGGCGCGCCTGTTTGAAGTGGATCTCCAGAGTCTACGGATCCCGGCGCGAGTCACGAGATCACGACTCGCCTACCTCGTCCGAAGGAGATCCCCACCATGTTCCGACACTCGCGCTGGCTCGTCGCCCTGGCGGCGGCCACCACCGTCGCCACCGCCGCCGCGCCGGCCGTGGCCACCGAGCAGATAGCCGCGACCGAAGCCACCGCCGCCGGCGAGGCGACGGCCGCCGCCGAGTCGATCACCTTGGCCGACATCCTGGCTGCCGTCGAGGAGACGCCCGCGTCCGAGCTGAACATGTCGTTCGGCGTCGCCGACCGCAGGCCGATGTCCGTCAGCGACACCTCCTTCTACAACGGGGAGACCGTCGAGTTCCGGGGAACGGGATACGACCCGGGAGAGACGGTCTACGTACGGCTGATCCCGACCGCGCCGTTCAGGCTCGACGGCGACCACGAGGATGACGAGGACAACCCGTTCGCCGACTTCGGGGATCCGCGCCGCGACCGCCATGTCGTGCTGCTCGGAATCTTCGCCGCCGACGAGGACGGCGTGGTGTCCGGTGAGGTCACCATCGAGGACCGATTCCGCAGAGACCACGAGGTCCTTCCGGGTGACTACCTCTTCCAGCTCGCGGGTGAGGAGTCCGGCCTCTGGCAGCAGGTGCGTGTGACGATCCTGCCGTCCCGGGACGGCCGTGGTGAGCACGGCCGCGGTGAGCGCGGTCGCGACGAGCAGAGCCGTGGCGAGCACAGCTGGCGCGAGCACAGCTGGCGCGAGCACGGTCGCGATGAGCACAAGAAGGAAGACGCGCAGAAGGAAGACGCGCGCAAGCAGGACGACGCGCACAAGAAGGAAGGCGCGCACAAGCAGGAAAAGGCCGAGCGTGGCCACGGCAAGCCGCGGGCCTGACCTGCCCTCAGCTTCGCGCGCCTAGGCGTTGCGGCGCCGTTCCCCCTCTTCTTCCCCCGCTGAAAGGATTCGCATGTCCAGATCCAAGGGCGCCGCACGAGTACTGGGCACCAGCGTGTGCCTGGGCTCGCTCCTGGCGCTGTCCGCGCCCGCGGCCTCCGCGTCGACCACCAATGTCAGCTGTACCGAGATCGAGTCCGGAGTGGTCTCCTGCCTGCTCCCCGATGGCCTGTCCGAGTTCAGTACGACCTCGTTGCTGAGCGCCGCACAGGGCGCGACGGAGGCCCAGCTCACCACCGCCACCCCGATGGTCATCACCGCCTTCGGCGGAGCCGGCCGGTACGGCGACAACGGCGGCGGCCTCTACCAGGGCGGCAGCGGCGGTGCCGGTGGCATGGCCCAGACGGTCACCACCGTGAGCGAGTACCAGGAGAGCTACGGCTCTCCGGTTCTGTACTACTACGTAGGTGAGTTGGGCGGCACCTCCCCAGGTGGCCGCGGTGGCGCCTCGACGCTGGTCTCGAGTGTCGACCTCACCGAGCAGGCCCCATGCATCGACGACTTCGGAGACTGCACGGACACGACACTGCTGGCCGACGCCGCCGGTGGCGGCGGTGGCGGGCAGGGCAACGCCAACGGTGATGGCGGCGCCGGCGGTGACGGCGGTGTCGCCGTGTCCGGTCGGACCGTCCACGCCGGTGCCGACGGCCAGGACGGCCTCGCCATCAGAGGCACGCTCACCCGTACCGGCCGTGGCGGGGAGGGCGCGTCCGATGGCGACGGAGGCGACGGAGGCCGTGGTGGCGGCGGCACCCGCAGCAAGGACGGCACGGATGGCCAGGACGGCATCGGCGGTCTCGGCGGCCCGGTGCACACCTCCAACGGTCCCAACGCGGGTGCGTCCTGGATCACCGCCTCCCAGCTGTTCTTCGGCCCCGCCGGACAGGGTGGCGAGGGTCAGTGGCGCGTCAACTCCGTCAATTACGGCAGTGGCGGTGGCGGCGGCGGTGGCTGGGGCGGTGGCGGCGGTGGCGGCGGTGGCGGCGAGGCCGTCAGCGGTGGCGGCGGTGGCGGCGGTGGAAGCTGGGCTGCCCCGAACACCGCGTCCATCTCGGACGTCCCGGTCATCTCCAACCCGAACATCGCTGGGGACGGCTCCGTCCATGTGACGTTCGTGGGCGGACCCGCGGCCGCCGACGCGCCTGGGGACGACGCCGACGACGACTCCGACGACAACGGTGGCAACACCGACGAGGGCCGCGACAAGGACGAGGCTCGTGACGACGAGGGCCGCGACAAGGACGAGGCTCGTGATGACGAGGGCCGCGACAAGGACGAGGCTCGTGACGACGAGGCCCGCGACAAGGACGAGGCTCGTGACGACGAGGCCCGCGACGACGACCAGGGCCGTGAGCACGACGGGGCCCGCGAACCGCGCGAGAGCGGCGGGTACGAGAGTGGAAGCGACGGCGGCCGCAACAGCCACCGCAGCTGATAGCGGCTGACCTGCGCAGAAGACGTCGGAGGGCCCCGCCGTCGGCGGGGCCCTCCGACGTCTGGGTCTCAGCGGTCCGAGGTGACCGTGACCCGCTCGTCGTTCTTGATCTGCTGCACGAGCTGCTTGACCTTGTCCTTGTCCCAGACCAGGTTGCCGCCGCGGCTGCCGGAGATCGGTATGTTCATGGACTTCCCGTCGCCGCCGTTGACGCTCTTCATCGCGAAGAACATCTCGCCGAGGTCGAACAGCGACATGTCCTTGTCGACGAGAAGGGTGTCCAGGCCCGCGCCCAGCGTCGGGTACAGCTGGAACGGGTTGAGGACGGTGCCCGGCGTCGCCGCCTGGTTGGCGAGGGCGGACAGGAACTTCTGCTGGTTCTTGGTCCGGTCCAGGTCGCTGCCCGCGAAGGCGTAGCGGGTGCGGACGAAGGCGAGGGCCTGCTCGCCGTTGAGGGTCTGCTTGCCCGCCTGGAAGTCGGCGCCCGAGTTCTTGTCCTTGAAGGCCTTCGGGATGTCCATCTCGACACCGCCGAGGGCGTCGACGATGTTCGCGAAACCGGCGAAGCCGATCTCGGCGTAATGGTCGATCCGCAGGCCCGTGTTGTACTCCACGGTGCGGACCAGCAGCTCGGGTCCGTCCTCCGCGTACGCCGCGTTGAGCTTCACATGGCGGCCGGTGCCCTTGTACGTCTTGCCGGACTCGGAGCCGACGAAGCTCGGTATCTCCACATCCGAGTCACGGGGCAGCGAGACCATCGTGTTCCCGCTGCCGCACGCGGCCAGGATCATCATCGAGTCGGTGCGCTTGCCCTCGGCGGAGCCGGTGTGCAGCTTCTTCTTGTCCTCGGCGCTCAGACCCTCACGGCTGTCCGAGCCGACGATCAGGTACGTCGTGCAGTCGCCTTCCTCAGGCCGCTCGATGACCTTGGAGAGGTCCACCTCGCGGCGCATCTTGGAGTCGGCCCAGAAATAGGTGCCTATGGAGACGCCGAGCACGATGACGAGCACGCATATGAACCCGACCTTGAAGCGCCGGCGCCAGTCCGGCGCGGGGCGGCCGGGGGCGTACCCGTCCCCGGGTCCGTCACCGTAGCCGTCGCCACCGTAACCGCCGCCCTGGGCGCCGTGACCCGCCCGGTGGCCGGGAGGGTTCCCGTAGACCTGGCCCGTGTTGTAGCCGCTGTCGTAGGGGGTGCCGTAGCTGTCCTCGTACCCCTGCGACTGCTGCTGCGGGACCGGCGGTCGCTGCACATGGCGCATCGCGCGGGGCCCCTCGGGCTCCGCGCCCCGGCTGCCGCGTCCGTATCCATCGGGCCAATCATTCATGCGGAACAGTGTGCAGTCCGGTTCCGGCCTGCCGACAGGGTGGGTGACGAATCGCACCGCCCCTGTAGCGAAGCTGATGCAATGCGAAGGGCCGCAGGTCGTCGCACAGGGTGGGCATAAGGTGGGCGCCATGACACACCAGGCCCAGGACCCGGAGGGCACCATTTCGGGTAAGCCCACCTCAGCTTCACGCACCACTCTCAGCCACATCATGACGGCCATGGACACCAACCTCCTCGGGACCGTGCACGGTGGTGTGATCATGAAACTGGTGGACGACGCGGCCGGTGCGGTCGCGGGCCGTCACTCCGGTGGGGCCGCCGTCACGGCGTCGATGGACGAGATGGTGTTCCTCGAGCCCGTGCGGGTCGGTGACCTTGTGCATGTCAAAGCCCAGGTCAACTGGACCGGCCGGTCGTCGATGGAGGTCGGGGTACGGGTACTGGCCGAGCGCTGGAACGAGTCGAACCCGGCAACCCACGTGGGCTCCGCGTATCTGGTGTTCGCGGCCGTCGACGAGGACGGCAAGCCGCGCACGGTGCCCCCGGTGATGCCCGAGACCGAGCGCGACGAGCGGCGCTACCAGGAGGCCCAGATCCGCCGCACCCACCGGCTGGCCCGCCGCCGCGCGATCAAGGAGTTGCGTGAGAAGCGGGTCACGGAGGGCTACCAGGACGAGGGCTGAACCGGCGGCTCTCCTGAGGAACGAGCCGCTGAGTGCATGAGCCGCTCAGGGGCACACGGCCTCGTCCCCCGTCGTCGTGCGGAAGGCTCCCCGCCCCGCCAGGAGCGCCTCCGCTCGCACGGGGGTGACCCTGGTGAAGTCCGTGCCCGCCAGTACCCGCAGCGTGGGTCCCTGCTTCTTGACCGGGCGCAGTTCGCTCCCCGGCAGCGCGGCGGCGAGCGAGCGGGCCGAACGGTCCCAGCGGGGGTCGTACATCACGACCGTGCGGCGTAGGTTCCGCTGGTCGCCGTTGCGCGGGCGGCCGCTGGTGACGAAGCCGGTCGCACGCAGTCCCGAGTCGACCCGCGCGCCGAGTCCGTCGATGCCGGTCCCGTTGTAGACCTCCACCCTGACCTGCGAGGGCGGCACGTCGACCAGCACCTTCGGCGCACCCCGGCGCTTGCCGGCGGATCCGGGTGGTGACAGCGGCTTGTCCTCGCGCAGCGCTTTGAACAGCGCCCCCGCCTTCACCGAGTCCCACTGCACCGTCGAGCCGATGCCCCTGATCGGATGGCTGGAGTTCCGGACCGGCACCGAGGTGAATTCGGACGAGGCGGGGGTGAAGTCCCGCATCGCGCCGCCAAGGGCCAGCAGCTGATCGGTGCCGAAGGCCCGGTCGGCCCGCACCGAGTGCAGCATCGCCTGGCTGACCTGGCGGAACTTCACCGGGTTCAGCAGCACCCCGCTGTGGGTCGCCTGCTGGATCAGCGCCGCCATGAAGCGCTGCTGGCGCTCCATCCGGCCCAGGTCCGCAGCCCCGTCGACATGCCGTGAGCGCACGTACTGGAGCGCCTCACCGCCGTCCAGCTCATGGGTGCCGGCGGGCAGGTTCAGACCGGTGTACGTGTCCTTCATCGGACGGGCCGTGCAGATCCGCACCCCGCCGAGCGCGTCCACCGTCTTCATGAAGCTGGTGAAGTCGATCTCCAGATAGTGGTCGACCTTCAGTTTGGTGAGGCGTTCGACGGTCCGGACCGTGAGCGAGGGGCCGCCCTCCGCGTAGGCGGCGTTCAGTTTCACGGGATGGGTGCCGTGGGGCTGCCCGGTGGTCATGTCCGTGTGTGCGGGAAGCGTCACATGGGTGTCCCTCGGCAGGCTCACCACGCTCGCCCGCTCCTGGTCTTCCGACACATGGACCAGCATGATCGTGTCGGTGCAGTGGCAGGGGGCGCCGCCGAGCCGGTACTTGCGGCGTTCGACCGGGGTGATCCGGTCCCGCCCGTCGGTTCCCACCAGCAGGATGTTCGTGCCGAGCCCCGACTCCGGGCGGTTCTTCATGTCCTTGAAGGGGTCGACGCGGCCGATTCCGCCGTCCACGCCCGAGACGAGCGCGTGCCCGATCCCGCCCACCCCGAGCACCAGCATCGACAGACCCGTGACCGCACGCATCCGCCAGCCGGGCGGACGGGCCCCGGCCCGCGTCACAGTCCCTGCCTGGGGGCCGCGACCCTGTGAACCGCGACCCTGTGAACCACGACCCTGCGAACCGCGTTCCTGTGGTCTGCGCCGCGGTGGCTGCGCCGGGGCCACGGGCCTCGGGCGGGACGAGCGGGGCGGTGTGGGCACGAGGGGCACCTCGCTGGGGCCGGGGGCGGGGGCGTTCGGGGGATCCTCAGAACCGTAGGCCCATACGATCTGCGCCAGCGGGAGGCGGACCGGGCGGCGCGCACCGGTGTCGCCCGTTCGCGGTAACGTGGCGTGCGAAGCCGAAGTCTCCCGGGGACAATCCCCGGACCCCCGAGGAAGCCATGTCCACCGCTGCACCCGCCGTCTCCGTGATCATGCCGGTCCTCAATGAGGAGCGGCATCTGCGCGATTCCGTCCACCACATCCTCCAGCAGGAGTATGAGGGTGAGATGGAGGTGGTGATCGCGCTCGGCCCGTCCGGTGACCGCACCGACGAGATCGCCGCAGAGCTGGTGCGCGAGGACTCCCGCGTGCACACGGTGCCGAATCCCACCGGTCGTACGCCTGCCGCGCTCAACGCCGCCATCAAGGCCTCACGTCACCCGATCGTGGTACGGGTCGACGGCCACGGGATGCTGTCCCCCGACTACATCGCGACCGCCGTGCGGCTGCTGGGGGAGACCGGTGCCCAGAACGTCGGCGGCATCATGCACGCCGAGGGTGAGAACGACTGGGAGCGCGCCGTCGCCGCTGCGATGACCTCGAAGATCGGTGTCGGCAACGCGGCCTTCCACACCGGCGGCGAGGCCGGCCCCGCCGAGACCGTCTACCTGGGGGTCTTCCGGCGTGCCGCACTGGAGCAGCAGGGCGGCTACAACGAGGAGTTCATCCGCGCCCAGGACTGGGAGCTGAACTTCCGTATCCGTGAGGCCGGTGGGCTGATCTGGTTCTCGCCCGAGCTGAAGGTGCAGTACCGCCCGCGGCCGAGCGTCAGGGCACTGGCCAAGCAGTACAAGGACTACGGCCGCTGGCGGCACGTCGTCGCCCGCTACCACCAGGGCTCGATCAACCTGCGCTATCTCGCCCCGCCGACCGCGCTGTGCGCGATCGCCGCGGGCACCGTGCTGGGCGCCGCCCTCACCCCGCTGGGCTTCGTCATCCCGGGCGGCTACCTGGCGGCGATAGTCGCCGGATCGGTGCCGGCCGGGCGCGGACTGCCGCTGAAGGCGCGGCTCCAGATTCCCGTCGCGCTGGCCACCATGCACATGTCGTGGGGCTTCGGCTTCCTGACCAGCCCGCGCACGCTCGCGAAGAAGGTCATCGCCAGCCGCAGGCCCGCGGTGCGCGCCCCGTCGCCCGACACCACACTCGACGTCTGAGCGGACCACACACGATGACGGCGGCCCCGGCGCCGTCGGGGCCGGGCCCCCGGCCACGGTGCGCCGCGAACAGGTGTAAACAGACCGCACGGCCAATCAGGCCCGGGGGTGACCGCCCGTGAGGGG